>NZ_JAKUGJ010000008.1:0-238094 GCF_022663915.1 Bacillus cereus group sp. BfR-BA-01331 | reverse complement strand
CGCCCTCGGCACCATATGCGCCCGTAGCTCAATTGGATAGAGCGTTTGACTACGGATCAAGAGGTTAGGGGTTCGACTCCTCTCGGGCGCGTTTTTTATTAACGGGAAGTGGCTCAGCTTGGTAGAGCACCTGGTTTGGGACCAGGGGGTCGCAGGTTCAAATCCTGTCTTCCCGATATTTTCAAAATATGGGGCCTTAGCTCAGCTGGGAGAGCGCCTGCCTTGCACGCAGGAGGTCAGCGGTTCGATCCCGCTAGGCTCCACTTATTTGAATATAACTTATGGCGGTGTAGCTCAGCTGGCTAGAGCGTACGGTTCATACCCGTGAGGTCGGGGGTTCGATCCCCTCCGCCGCTACCATAAAGGACCTTTAGCTCAGCTGGTTAGAGCAGACGGCTCATAACCGTCCGGTCGTAGGTTCGAGTCCTACAAGGTCCACCACTCAAAGTTCATATCTCGGAGGTATACCCAAGTTCGGCTGAAGGGATCGGTCTTGAAAACCGACAGGCGGCGAGAGTCGCGCGGGGGTTCGAATCCCTCTACCTCCTCCATTTTTTCTAAATTAAATATTATATCATCGCGGGGTGGAGCAGTACGGTAGCTCGTCGGGCTCATAACCCGAAGGTCGCAGGTTCAAATCCTGTCCCCGCAACCAAATGGTCCCGTGGTGTAGTGGTTAACATGCCTGCCTGTCACGCAGGAGATCGCCGGTTCGACCCCGGTCGGGACCGCCATTTTTTTTACATAAAGGCTCGGTAGCTCAGTCGGTAGAGCAGAGGACTGAAAATCCTCGTGTCGGCGGTTCGATTCCGTCCCGAGCCACCATTTTGAAATCGCAAGCCGGCTTAGCTCAATTGGTAGAGCAACTGACTTGTAATCAGTAGGTTGGGGGTTCAAGTCCTCTAGCCGGCACCACTTTCAAAATGAGCCATTAGCTCAGTTGGTAGAGCATCTGACTTTTAATCAGAGGGTCGAAGGTTCGAATCCTTCATGGCTCACCATTTTTAATTTAATGCGGGTGTAGTTTAGTGGTAAAACAAGAGCCTTCCAAGCTCTGGTCGAGAGTTCGATTCTCTTCACCCGCTTTTTATGGGCCTATAGCTCAGCTGGTTAGAGCGCACGCCTGATAAGCGTGAGGTCGATGGTTCGAGTCCATTTAGGCCCACCATAATTATTCCGCAGTAGCTCAGTGGTAGAGCTATCGGCTGTTAACCGATCGGTCGTAGGTTCGAGTCCTACCTGCGGAGCCATATTATAGAGAAGTACCCAAGTGGCTCAAGGGGCTCCCCTGCTAAGGGAGTAGATCGCGAACGCGGTGCGAGGGTTCGAATCCCTTCTTCTCTGCCAGATTTTGGCCCGTTGGTCAAGTGGTTAAGACACCGCCCTTTCACGGCGGTAACACGGGTTCGAATCCCGTACGGGTCATACTAAAAGAGATAGCATAATCTGCTATCTCTTTTTTGTTGTATAAAAGTGGACTGTTGATAGTCTGCTTTTTTTTATAGATTTTTGTATACTTTTTTCTATTTGAAGCGTCTAACTAATAGAAAGGAGAGAGCGATGGCGTATGAAAAGGTCATTATAGAAACATCAAAAAGTATTTATAGATATTTGCTTAAAATTGGAGTAACACCAGCAGAAGCAGAGGATATCGTTCAAGATACGATACAAAAAAGTTATATTAATTTAAATAGGATTACCTCTTCTTATACATAAGAAGAGGTAATCCTATTTTTTGAATATGTTTTAACTTTCTGCTGAATGCCCATCCGGTTTCATAACAGCATGACTATATGCGGAGTGGAGAGTTTTGTATCCTAAAAGTGCAATAATTAAGGCAAGGCCTCCTGCAATAATAGCCACACTAAATCCTGCGCGAGCTCCAAAGGTATCAATAATTAAACCAGCTACCGCTGATCCTAGAGAGACTCCAATACCAAGTCCTGTAATTGCCCAGGTCATTCCTTCGGTTATTTTTGATTCAGGTACGATTTTTTCCACCAGTCCCATAGTAATAATCATAGTAGGGGCAACAGATAAGCCTGCAAAGAAAACAATAACTACTAGCCAAGCAATAGTGTTTACGAAAACTAGTGGCAGCATTGTTACCATTGATAGTGTGACTGCTATTAAAAATTGATTATATGGTGGAGTACTGAGTTTAAGAGTGCCGAAAATAAGACCTGCCAGGCATGAACCGATTGCATAGACGGAAAGCACAAAGCTAGCAGCTACTGTGTTTCCTTGATGCTCAGCAAAAGCCACACTAACTACATCTATTGTGCCAAATATAGTACCTATAGCGATGAGTGTGAATACAAGCACTCGTAATGTACCAATTTTAAATACTGTTCCTTTGTTTGTAATGTCGTGGGGATGTACATGTGGTTCTGTGCTTTTTTGCATGGTGAATAGGCATACCCCGATTGTAAGAAAAACACATGATAAAAGTGGTCCTGCTTCTGGGAAGAACATAACACTTAAACTGACGGATAATACAGGACCAATGATGAAGCAAAGTTCATCGACGACCGATTCGAAGGAAAATGCTGTATGCAATTTATGAGATCCACGGTATAGTTTAGTCCAACGTGCACGTACCATGGCCGACATGTTTGGCATACAACCCGCACATAAGGCGGATAGAAATAGCGTCCAATAAGGAGCCTCATATTTCGTACATAGAAGTAAGAGAATCGTAAAGAAAACACTGATACCTGTAGTCGGAAGAAGTATACGAGATTGCCCTAATTGATCAGCCATACGAGAAATATGAGGAGCTAGTAAAGCTGATGATAATGTGAAGGTGGCTGCAACGGCTCCGGCAAGCCAATAGTCACCACGTAACTGAGATAACATTGTAACAATACCAATCCCCATCATTGATATGGGCATCCGAGCTATAAAGCCTGCTAATGAGAATCCTTTTGTACCAGAAGCACTGAAAATCTCACGGTAGGAATTAAACATAATAATCACCAAAGTATTTGACGTTTACATATACATTCTTCATTCTTTTAACTCCTCCTCTGTGTCGTTAATACCTTCTATAAAAAGGGACAGTGAGTCAATTTAGGGTATAAGTAAGAAGTTATATTATCTTGTAAGCTAGAAAAAATTGACATACGCACCGTATGCCAATATCATATTAACATACGGCGCGTATGTCAATTGAAATGTTTTATCTCTGGATGGAGAGCTAACGTTAAAAGGAGTTATTCTTTTATATAGAGAACGATACTATAATGGGATTCATTTTGAATAAAGGGAATGAATAGAAGTAGGAGGAAAAGATGGTTAAAAAAACAAGAGCAGAAATGATCATTGAAACACGCGCTAAATTGCTGAGTGCAGCAAGAGAGGCTTTCGGTACAGTTGGATATGTAAACACATCTATGGATGATTTTACTGCATCTGTCGGTTTAACGCGTGGTGCAATTTATCATCATTTTGGCGATAAAAAAGGATTGCTAGAAGCAGTTGTAAAAGAAATTGATATGGAAATGGATAATAAATTACGGAAAGTATCAGATGAGGCGGAAGGTAATTGGGAAGGATTTGTTGGGCGCTGTCGAGCTTATTTAACGATGGCACTTGATCCAGAAATTCAGCGAATCGTACTTCGAGATGCACCAGCAGTATTAGGAACTAGTTATTATCAATCATCACAGTCACAATGTTTAGCGACGATGGCGGAGATACTTCAGCAACTAATGAAGGATTGTATTATTGAAAAGACGGACTGTGAAGCTTTAGCAAGATTCATAAATGGCGGACTAGTGGACCTTGCTTGTTGGATCGCGAATTCTGAAGATGCCGAGGCACAGTTGTCTAAAGCTTTACATAGCCTATCACTTATATTGAATGGTTTATTATTAGAAAAGAATGCATGATTTTAACGGATATTTTTTAATTAATATGCGCTAATGTGAAAAGGAGCATATATTAATCTATTTGCTCCTTTTCACATTAGCAGGCTGTTTATTTATATGGGGAGAAAGCAGTATGTTAAAAAAGTAAGAACATCATTCATTGCAGGATATCATACCGTATTCCATTCAAAGATTGAAGAGGTGTTATAGCCACACAGTAGTTATCTTATTTTGATTAGATACAGATTGGGATTTAAATTATAGAAAGTAAGTTTAATTCAAAAGAATAATCAAATCACATTATTTGTATTCACAATCTAAAGAAAACGCCTCCATTGAGATGGATTTCACCCGCATTCTAACAACTTTACACTCTATGTGAAAAAGTTCACAAATAGGTCATAATTTGTGAAGGAATTCACAATAATCCGTGCTACAATATGTATGTAAAGAAGTTAAACAACATTAAATTAGTATTTTAATTAATTACTTAAACAATAATAAAAAATAGATGTAAACAATTGAAAGGGGAAATTAACATGAAAAAAGGTATCAATCGCGTAGTATTAGTAGGAACAGGAGCTGTAGGTTGTAGTTATGCTTACTCAATGATCAACCAAGGTGTAGCTGAAGAATTCGTACTAGTAGATGTTAATGAAGCAAAAGCAGAAGGAGAAGCAATGGACTTAAGCCATGCGGTACCATTCTCTCCAGCACCAACAAAAGTTTGGAGCGGTAGCTATGCAGATTGTAAAGATGCAGATTTAGTAGTTATCACTGCTGGATTACCACAAAAGCCAGGCGAAACTCGTTTAGACTTAGTTGAGAAAAATACAAAGATCTTTAAACAAATCGTTCGTGGTATTATGGATAGCGGATTCGATGGAATCTTCTTAATCGCAACTAACCCAGTTGATATTTTAACTTACGTAACTTGGAAAGAATCTGGTTTACCGAAAGAGCGCGTAATCGGTTCTGGTACTACTTTAGACTCTGCTCGTTTCCGTTACATGTTAGGTGACTACTTAGATGTAGATCCACGTAACGTTCATGCTTACATCGTTGGTGAGCACGGTGACACTGAACTTCCAGTATGGAGCCACGCTACTGTAGGTGTACAAAAACTAGAAACAATCTTAGCGAACAACGAACAGTATAACCAAGAAGATTTAGATAAAATCTTTGAAAATGTACGCGATGCAGCTTACCACATTATTGAACGTAAAGGCGCAACTTACTACGGAATCGGTATGTCACTACTTCGTGTAACTAAAGCGATCTTAAGCAACGAGAACAGCGTATTAACTGTATCTGCATACCTTGAAGGTCAATATGGTGAGAAAGATGCTTACGTAGGTGTTCCAGCTGTTATTAACCGCGAAGGTGTACGTGAAATCGTGGAACTTGAATTAAACGAAGAAGAAAAAGTGAAGTTCGCTCATTCTGTAAAAGTATTAAAAGAAACAATGGCACCAGTACTATAATAACTGCTAATAATTCAGAGGCGGGAAACTGCTTCCTACCTCTGAGTTAATATAAATTAATATAAATTCCTTTCCGGTTTCCCTTGTATATCCCCAATATACCCCTTTTGCTGGATAAGGGTCATTTATAGAAAAAAGCACTCTATTTTCGAATAGAGTGCTTTTATATGTTATTTTTTCGGTGTTAATCCTAATTTCTTTAAAATATCTGCGAGTGTACCGCTCTTTGATTTTTCTACAGGTGTTTGTGATTTTGCTGCATCCGGTCCTTTTTTCAAGAAGTTCTTTTCAACGAAGCGAATGTCTTTTTCGTCGACGATGCCGTCATTATTAAGGTCGCCGTCTTTCACAGATAGTCCTTTTTTACCATAGTTGCTAGCGATAATTTCAGCATCTTTAATATCAATGACTTTATCTCCATTTACATCACCTGCAAGGTTTTCATCAGGTCGTGCGTAATAATACTGGCCAAGCAGCTTACCATCTTTTTCAGTACCTAATTTCGTTGTTAGGCGGCTTGTTAAATGCCCTGGAACTTCTACGTATAAGTTATAGTCACGTTTATTAACAGGAAGTCCATTTAATTTGAAGTATCCGTATTTATCCAGTGAGCCTTCAAATTTATGACGGTAAGAATCAGTTGCGTATACTTTTACGCCAAGTTTCGTATAATCAAACTTTTCATCTAAATATCCACGTTCATTTACGAATGCACCAGGTTTAATATTTCCTTCTACTAGTGAGTTTAAAGACATAACTGAGAATGTTTGATCTTGCAGTATACGCATTCTGTTTGGCTCTGATTCACCGTGTTTCCAGTAAACGAACACTGGTAAATCTAACTGAGCATTTGCTTCATAAAATTCATCATTTTCTACTTTGAAAGTTACATCAATGAATGGGAAATCACCGTCTAATCCAGCGAAGTTTTTATCATCAATAGCTCCGCCTACTGTAACAGAACCTTCTTCTAATTTCGGCTCATTTACTTTTGCAGTTACACCTTTTTCAGAAAGGAGTTTTTCAAAAGCAGGATTCAATTTCGCATTTGCAAATTTGAAGTTCTTCTCTAGGAATTTCACGTTAAATTCTCCAGCAACAAATTGTTTTACGTGCTTCGCGTTTAGTGTTACTGTGAATTCATCATTTTTATATAATTCTTTTTTATCATAACTAGCTTTCGCATATTGAGCACCTTGCGGGATGAACCAATAGTTATTTACACCGCTTGGATAGTCGGGGCCTGCAGTTGCATAATCGAAAATATATACGCCTGTGTTCATTGGGCCTTCCGTTCTGAAGGAGTCAGGTGTAATACCAACTTTAAAGTCGCCATTTTCAGTAATCGGTAAAAACTTATGCAAGTATGGGGAATAGTCATAGTACATAACCCCGTTCGCTTCTTGCGTAATGTTTAACCCTTTTCCTTTTAAGTAGTCAACGTTTGAATCATACACATTTCCCTTAATCCATAGTGCTTTTTTACCGTCTTCTACTGTATAGTTTTCTTCATTTAATTCATAAATACCAGGCTGTAATCCAGTTAATTTCACTTCTGGCGGTGTATTATCAATTACGACATAATCACCTTTCACACGTGCCTTCCCGGCTTTATCATAGCCAACAAATTCAATTGTGTAATCTCCTTCTGGTAAGTCGATTTTCTCATCACCAATTGGTTTTGCAGGATCATTTGTAAAAGGATACACTCTGCCGTTAAAGAATGAATCTAAGTAGTAATACACATCCGTTTGTAGTCCACTCGTGTTTAATGTTCCGATGAAGCCGAGCGCTTTATTTGTTTTTGAGTCTTTCACGATAAGATCTAACGTTTCAAGTTCGCTGTTTAATTGGAACGCCCCGTGAACATATGATTCACGGTATGGATTGAATTTAGATGTATCAGTTGAGATTGTTTTTCTTGATAATAGTGCATTTTCAATACCAGGCTCTGATACACGAATAGAGAACGGAATTTGATACGTTTCTTCTTTATTTTTCGTGTTTGTAATATGAATATACCCTTCATATCGGCCTTGCTTTGCACCAGCTGGAATATTAATTTTTGCTTCAATTTCATCTGATTTACCAGCATCAATTGTTATTGTTTCAGAAGTAGAAACTTTTACACCGCTTGCGATAGCATCGTTAATAGTGGAAGAGGCTGGTGTGTAAGAAATTTCTGTTTTAAATTCTTTTTTCTCCTGTTTATTACGATTCTCAATTTTAATTTTTCGTTTTTGTTCAATTGATTCCCCATCTTTTTGATAGTACTTCCCGAATGCAATTGATCCAGTTTCTTCTGGTACTTCAATCACTTCATCATTAACTATTGTTTTTGTTGTATCTAACACTTTAAAACTCGTTTCAGTATGAACGGAGTTGTAAGCATCTACTCGTCCAGCTCCAACTTCATATACGGAATACTTCTCTTTTAAATCATCAGCAGTATTCATGAGGGAAGCTTTCACATCAAATGGAGTGTATTCTGGATGTTCTTGTAAAATAAGTGCAGCCACACCAGCGATGTGAGGAGAAGCCATTGAAGTTCCTTGCATGCGCTCATAGGAAACATCATAATTTTCCCCTTCTTGTGGATCGTTAATATATTCAGGTACTGTTGAAAGTACAGCAACACCAGGTGCTGTAATATCTGGTTTAATATCATCATTTGATATAACAGGGCCGCGTGAGCTAAAGTCTGCAAGATGATCGCCTTCTGTTTGAATGTAATTAATCTCATCGAAAGTTAAGGATGTGCTACCTTGTTCGATTTGAGCTTTTAGTTTTTCGCCGTCTTCTTTCGTTAAGCGGAATGCTGGAATGTATTTTGTGCTTTCACCAACATAGAAAGGAATTTCTCCATCCACGTTGTTATAAATAATAACGGCTTTTGCACCCGCTTGTTTTGCGTTCGCAATTTTTTCATCAAAGGAGAGTGTACCACGTGCAACGAGAGCGATTTTTCCTTTTACATCTTTTTTACTAAACTCGTCAGGCGTACCGATTCCTACAGATTCAATAGGTAAAGTTTGTCCTTTGAAATCTTCTATTTTATCAGTGAAATTTTTTCCGAATAAAATGAGATTAGAAAATTGTAACTGTCCTGCATGCCCTGATAGTTTCGGTAAGGAAATAGAGCTATCGCTTGCCCCAACTGTAATAGCAAATGGAGAAGCACCTGGTGATCCGAGTGTTGCTGGATTTGGCCCAGAGTTCCCGGCAGCAACGACTGTAACGACACCGGAAAGCATCGCGTTATTGACAGCGATAGATGTTGGATCAAGTGGATTGTTGCTATCATCACCTAACGATAAGTTAATAACGTTCATCCCGTCAGAAATAGATTTATCAATTGCAGCGATAATACCTGAACTATCCCCGCTACCGTACGGACCAAGTACACGATAGTTATAAAGTTCAATGTCAGGTGCAACACCTTTTACTGCGGAATCTGATTTATTTTTCTTTTGAGCAGAAACAATACCTGCTACGTGAGTACCGTGTGCTGTGTAGAAGGAAGAACCACGATTATCAAATTCAGGAGCGCCAGATTGTTGCCACTCTGTATAAGTTGTTTCCATCGGATCTGCATCGTTATTAATAAAGTCCCAACCTTTTACAGAGTTTGGGTCTACCTTACTAGAATCTTCACCCGGTTTTGCGCGATAGCCTTTATACACGTCTTTTAAGTCAGGGTGATTGTAATCAATACCCGTATCTAATACACCAACTTTAATACCTTTTCCGGTAATGCCCTCGCTATGTAACTTGTCTATTCCAATTTGCGGAATGCTATCTGTTAGTTTTTGAGGTGCTTTTTGCTCCGCTTGTTTTGGTAAATCTAATTTCACTTCGTAATCTTTCCAAATACGTTTTACAACGCCAATTCGTAACAATTCTTCCACTGTATTTGCAGGTAACGTTAGCGCAACCCCATTTATAGCATGCTTATAAGAACGTTTAATTTGTACAGACTGGAAATTCCCTGATTTTACTGATGAGCTGAATTGATAAAGGCGTTTTAATCCTTTTTGGAATTCCTCATGTTCTTGATCAATACGTGCTTTTATATTTTCAGGAGCAGCTTGTAACCCTTTTTCTTTTTGTTTTAATTCATTAATCTTTACTGGAGCAGTTTGAAATTCTACAATGATATTTACTGGTTCAGAACTACTCGTATTAATATCTGGTGAAATAGTAAAACCAGGATTGGCATCTAACGTTTGTAATGCCTGGCGCTGTTCTTTAGAAAGTTTTGATAGTAAAGACTGGGCGTTTGAAGAGTCAATTTGGTTAATAGGGTTTTCAGCAAGTACATTGAACGGAAGGGCAGTTGAAAATAGAACGCCAGCCGTTACAATTCCGGTAACAAAACGATTTTTCTTTTTCATGTATAGGCCTCCGATAATTTATATTTTAAAAATTATTTCTCCACGCCTGGTGTTTGCTCTGCATGGAATGTCCAGTTTAGATGTAAGGAATCACCCTGGAATTTATTTTGATCTTGGTCGTTGTCTTCAAAGGAGAAGAGAACGTGTAAATAATCTGTTTCACCAGACTTAATACCGTCTATTAAGTTATGACGTTCTAGAGAAGTAGCTACATCTTCAGGTTTCATAGTTTTTAAGTCTGATAGTTTTGTTTCCCACAAAATTTCATGATCATCGTTTGGATTAGATGGTTTTCCATCATTCACTAAAAATTTGACGATGATGTGATCACCTAAATCTTCACCATCATTATTTTGCTTTGCATCTGTAACCTCATAGGATGTTTCAAGTGCTACTTTTGCAATATCCAATGTTCCTTTGTTTTCAAGCTTGAAATTTCTTTCAATCAAATCACCTGGTTTTAAATCTTTCACATTAACAATTACACTTGGGTTAATAGAAAGATCTAGTGTACCAGCTTGAAATGAGTTACTAGATGTTTCAGAATCACTGAAATAGGCGAATACACCGCCGAATGTAAGGGATAAGCCAAGTGAAGCTGTGACAACTCCCATTCCAAGCTTTTGTTTTAATGACATAAGAAAGCCCCCTAATTTAATTTTTATCAAACTTTCGCCTGGAGCATCGATAGAGTAAACATAGTGTTTCAGTATGAATTATATTTGCGAAGGTTCAACGTTCTTTATTGAGAACAAGTATATGCTTATGAATTTTCCATTTCAATAAAATTGTGACAAAAAATGTTGAGAAACATTTTTTTATGACAGATTATTTTGTTACGATTTTAAGTGATAAATAGCGAGTAAAATAGGATAAATCTTATGAAATAAAGGTTGAGAAATAAATAATAGGATGAAAGACTAGTAGGAAATGAAGCGTTTGCAATGAATATTCGTCAAAATTCGATATTTTACACAGTAAATTTGAATATTTTAAGCGGAATTAAAGAAAAAAACGAATATTTTTTAAAAAATAACAAGGATATTTCAGTTTTTCGCAGAAATGATAAAGAGTAAAAAATTTCTGTCATCTTAGTGAGGTGAACATATTGGATGTAATAAATTGTGAAGAAGTGAAACGAGATGAGTTTCATACAGAAAAGTACTATGACAGTTATAACATCTTTGGCGCACATATTGTGACGGAAGATGGGGTGCGAGGTGTACGATTCACAGTATGGGCTCCTCATGCGAAAGCAATGAGTGTTGTTGGGGATTTTAATGAATGGGATTATGAGCAACATAAGATGCTACAAGTGACAGAAGAGGGGACTTGGTCCTTGTTTGTACCGCATATTGAAGAGAATGATATATATAAGTATGCGATTGAAACGATGGACGGTGACGTTATTTTAAAAGCGGATCCTTATGCAGTATATGCAGAAGTAAGACCAAATACGGCATCTGTAGTTTTTGATATAGAGGGATATGAATGGAATGATAAAAACTGGATTCGTAAGAGAAAGAAAAAATCGATTTATAAAGAAGCGATGACAGTTTATGAATTACATTTCGGTTCTTGGAAAAAGAAAGAGGATGGCGCTCTGTATTCTTACAGAGAAATGGCCGAGGAGCTCATTCCGTATGTGGTGGAACATCAATTTACACATATTGAAATTATGCCGCTTGTTGAGCATCCCTATGATCGTTCTTGGGGATATCAGGGAACAGGATATTATGCAGCGACAAGTAGATTCGGCACGCCACATGATTTGATGTATTTTGTCGATGAATGTCATAAATATGGAATCGGTGTCATTTTAGATTGGGTACCGGGGCATTTTTGTAAAGATGCTCACGGTTTATATTTGTTTGATGGGACACCGACTTATGAATATAAAGATAGAGACGTACAAGAAAACCTTGTATGGGGAACTGTTAATTTTGATTTAGGGAAGAGAGAAGTACGTAATTTCTTAATTTCAAATGCGTTATTTTGGATGAGGCATTTCCATATTGATGGTTTCAGGGTAGATGCAGTTGCGAATATGCTGTACTGGAATAAAGAAGGAAAAGAGCAAAGCAATGAACACGCCGTTTCTTTCTTACGAGAGTTAAATGAAGCCGTGTTTGCAGAAGATGAAGAGTTTCTTATGACAGCGGAAGATTCAACAGCTTGGCCACTTGTAACAGCTCCAACATACGAGGGTGGACTTGGATTCAATTATAAATGGAATATGGGTTGGATGAATGATGTGCTGAAATATATGGAATGTGCGCCAGAGTACCGGAAATACATTCATGAGAAAATGACATTCTCTTTAATATATGCTCACTCTGAAAACTTCATATTGCCGCTTTCTCATGATGAAGTCGTTCATGGGAAAAAGTCGTTATTAAATAAAATGCCGGGAGATTACTGGGATAAGTTTGCTCAGCTTCGTTTATTATATGGATATTTCTTTACTCATCCAGGTAAGAAATTACTCTTTATGGGTGGAGAATTCGGGCAATTTGATGAGTGGAAAGACCTTGAAGATTTAGATTGGAATTTACATGATTTTGAAATGCATCGTAATATGCATGATTACTTTAAAGAGCTCATAGCATTGTATAAGCGCTCAAAACCACTTTGGCAGTTAGATCACTCGCCTGAAGGATTTCAGTGGATTGATGCTAATAATAATGAGCAAAGTATTTTCTCGTTTATCCGCCAAGGGGATAAGCAGGAAGATGCGTTAGTTGTCGTATGTAATTTTACGAAAGCTACATATGAAAACTATAAAGTAGGTGTACCAGATTTCGAGTACTATAACGAAATTTTAAACAGTGACTCGGCGCAATATGGCGGATCGGGGCAAGTTAATAAGAAACGTCTCAAGACGATTCTAGAGCCATATCATAATCAAGCGGCACATGTAGAAATTACAATTCCACCATTTGGCGTATCCATATTACGACCAGTGAAGACGAGAAAGGGGAGCAAAAAACAAGATGGCTCAAAAACAAAAGTGCGTAGCAATGTTACTAGCAGGGGGAAAAGGTAGTCGTTTAAGTGCATTAACAAAAAATTTAGCCAAGCCAGCTGTTCCATTTGGTGGTAAATATCGCATTATTGATTTTACGTTAAGTAACTGTGCAAACTCCGGTATTGAAACGGTGGGGATTTTAACACAATATCAACCGTTAGAACTTCATAATTATATTGGAATCGGAAATGCTTGGGATCTTGATCGTGTAAACGGTGGAGTCACTGTGTTACCTCCTTATGCGGAGTCTTCAGGTGTGAAGTGGTATACAGGTACGGCAAGTGCTATTTATCAAAACTTAAACTATTTAAGTCAGTATGAACCAGAATATGTCCTTATTTTATCAGGCGATCATATTTATAAAATGGATTACAGCAAAATGCTAGATTACCATATTGAGAAAGAAGCGGACGTTTCGATTTCTGTTATTGAAGTGCCGTGGGATGAAGCAAGTCGCTTTGGCATCATGAATACAAATGAAGAGATGGAAGTTGTTGAATTTGAGGAGAAACCGCAATTTCCAAGAAGTAATCTTGCATCAATGGGAATTTATATTTTTAACTGGGCTATTTTAAAAGAATATTTAGAGATGGATGCAAGAAACCCTGAATCTAGTAATGACTTCGGAAAAGATGTACTCCCGCTTTTATTAGATGAAGGGAAGAAGTTGATGGCGTATCCGTTTGAAGGATATTGGAAAGATGTTGGAACGGTGAAAAGCTTATGGGAAGCGAATATGGATTTACTTCGCGATGAAACATCGTTGAACTTGAACGATCGTAATTGGCGCATTTATTCTGTAAATCCAAACGAGCCGCCTCAATATATTGCAGAAAAGGCAAAAGTAGAAGAGTCACTTATTAATGAAGGGTGCGTCATTGAAGGGGACGTGAAGCATTCTGTTTTATTCCAAGGAGTAACGGTAGAAGAAGGTAGTATGGTAATCGATTCTGTCGTTATGCCTGGGGCAAAGATTGGTAAAAACGTTGTGATTGAAAGAGCGATCGTTGGATCAGAAATGGTTATTGAAGATGGGACAATAATTCGCCCAGAAAAAAATGTTGACGATGTAGTACTAATTGCTGAAGGAAAATAGAAAAGGGGGATGAAATGAATGGGAGAAAAAATGTTAGGGATTATTAATGCAACGGGAAGTTTTCCTTCCTTAAAGAAAGTAACAGGGCATCGTTCATTAGCGGCGTTACCGTTTGGAGGCCGTTACCGCCTCATTGATTTCATGCTTTCAAATATGGTGAATTCTAATATTCATAGCGTGGCGGTTTTTACAAGTCATAAAAATCGTTCTTTAATGGATCATGTTGGTTCAGGAAAACAGTGGGATTTAGATAGAAAGCGTGATGGACTGTTTTTATTCCCACCGAACTGCCAATGTGATCATGACGAATTTGGATCTTTTGCACATTTTAGAAGACATATTGATTATTTTCTAAGAAGCAGAGAAGAATATGTTGTTATTACGAATAGCCATCTTGTAACAGCGTTAAACTTTCAAGCGGTGTTAGAGCGACATATACATACGTCTGCAGATATTACTGAAGTTTGTCATGAAGGGGTTTCGCTTCAAACATATGTGTTAAAGAAACAATTATTGCTAGACTTATTTGAGACATATAAAGATGTGGAGCAATACAGTTTATTTGATGTAGTGAGAGAAAAGAGCGGGAAATCACTGCATATTACTACGTACGAACATACAGGATATGTAGCTATTATTGATTCTATTGAAAGTTACTATAAACATAGCCTAGAAATTTTGCAGCCTTCTATTTGGAAGCAATTATTTAAGAAAGAAGCACCAATCTTTACGAAAGTAAAAGATGAGCCACCAACTCGTTATATGAAGGGTGCAGTAGTGAAAAATACGATGATTGCAAACGGTAGTATTATTGAAGGTGAAGTAGAAAATAGTGTTGTCTCCCGTTCTGTTAAAATTGGAAAAGGTTCAATTGTTCGTAATAGTATTATTATGCAAAAGAGCCAAATTGGAGATAATTGCATAATAGACGGTGTTATTATCGATAAAGATGTGAAAATTGGCGACGGCGTAGTGTTAAAAGGAAATGCCGATGAGCCATATGTTGTAGAAAAAGGTAGTGTACAAAATAGTACAATCAACAGTTATTCGTAAATAGCAGGTGCATAATTAGTGGGGGATTTAGAAAACCCCCACTAATTAAGGTTTTACTCTATATGAAAACTTGAAGGGAGGAAGCTGTAAGAAGAGCGATTTATGATGTATACGCTTTTCGTGCAGTGGAACAACAGGTGAATATTTTATTTGCAGTATCAGAATGTGTACCGTTTATTAAATCCGGAGGTCTAGCTGATGTAGCAGGAGCGCTTCCAAAAGAATTAAAAAAATTAGGAGTGAATGTTCGCATTATACTTCCAAACTACAGTCTTATCCCGAAAGAGTTAAGAGAAGGATGTACGCTTCATAAAGTAATTAACGTTCCTCTTGGATGGAGAAATCAATATTGCGGGATTTTAAAAGGTGAGCAGGACGGGATTACGTATTACTTAATAGATAATGAATATTATTTTAAGAGAGATTCTCTATATGGCCATTATGATGATGGGGAGCGTTTTTCTTATTTTTCAAAAGCAGTTTTAGAGTGTATTCCGCATCTTGATTTCGAAGTAGATGTTCTTCATAGCCATGATTGGCACACAGCTATGGTTAATTTCTTACTTCGTGAAAAGTATCAAGATAACCCGTTATATGAGCATATTAAAACGGTATATACGATTCATAACTTGCAGTTCCAAGGTGTGTTTCCTCCTGAAGTGATGTACGACTTACTGGAGCTTGGTCATGAATATTTTCATAGTGACCAGCTTGAGTTTTATGGAAACGTGAACTTTATGAAAGGCGGTATTATCGCATCTGACCAAATTACAGCGGTTAGCCCGACATATAAAGAAGAGATTCAATATGAGTTTTTCGGTGAGAAGTTAGATGGATTGTTACGAAAGAATAACGATAAGCTTAGTGGCATTGTAAATGGAATTGATACGAGCGTATATAATCCAGAAACAGATTCGTATATTACTGCTCAGTATAGTGCAGAGTCATTAGATGGAAAGAATGAAAATAAACGTGCATTGCAACGTTATTTTGGTTTGCCAGAAAAAGAAGATACGCCAGTTATTTCGATGGTAACACGATTAACGAAGCAAAAGGGGCTTGATCTAGTACGTACTGTATTCCGTAAAATAATGGAAGAAGATGTACAATGTATTATTTTGGGGTCAGGCGATTCTGAATACGAGCAGTTCTTTGAATGGATGGCATACGAGTATCCAGAAAAGGTAAAAGTATATATTGGGTTTAATGAAGCTTTAGCGCACCAAGTGTACGCGGGAAGCGATTTATTTTTAATGCCATCGCTGTTTGAACCGTGTGGACTTGGACAACTTATTGCGCTAGCATATGGCACGATTCCAATTGTAAGAGAAACAGGCGGATTAAATGATACTGTACATTCTTACGATGAGGACACTGGAATTGGGAATGGCTTTAGCTTTACGAATTTTAATGCGCATGACATGTTACATACGATTCTTCGTGCAATTGAGTTTTATCAAGATAAACCGGTATGGGATAAGCTTGTAAAGCAAGCGATGACTGAAGATTATAGCTGGGGGAAATCTGCTCTTGCATACAAGAAATTGTATAAAAGTCTCATGGAATAACATTGAGGTGGTGAAAAAATGTTTACTCATGTTGAAAGCTTCAAATCCGCTTTTCTAGAAAAATTAGAAACGATGTATGGGAAAAGTTTCAAAGATTCTACAACTCGTGATCAGTATAATACGCTCGGTCATATGGTACGTGAGTATATGAATAGTCAATGGATTGCAACGAATGAAAGTTATCGTTCTGGAGATCAAAAACAAATGTATTATTTATCCATTGAATTTTTACTTGGGCGTTTACTTGGAAGCAACATATTAAATTTAGGTATTAGAGATGTATGTGAAAAAGGACTTTTTGAACTTGGAATTTCTTTGCACGAGTTAGAAGAGATTGAAGCAGATGCTGGCCTTGGTAACGGTGGACTTGGACGTTTAGCAGCCTGTTTCCTCGATTCACTCGCTTCTTTAAACTTACCAGGACATGGCTGTGGTATTCGTTATAAGCATGGTCTGTTTGATCAAAAAATTGTTGATGGCTATCAAGTAGAATTTCCAGAACAGTGGCTTCTTCATGAAAACGTTTGGGAAGTAAGAAGGTATGACCAAGCCGTAGAAGTAAGTTATTTTGGAAACGTTGAGCCACTAGAAATTGATGGACGTTTAGAGTTTAGGCATACAAATGCAGAAGTGATTATGGCAGTACCATATGACGTTCCAGTAGTAGGTTATGAGACGAGTACTGTAAATACACTCAGACTTTGGAATGCTGAACCAGTTCCTTTCCCGCAAAATTGTAAAGATATTTTGAAATATAAGCGTGAAACAGAGGCTGTATCGGAGTTTTTATATCCAGATGATACGCATGATGAGGGGAAAATACTTCGTTTAAAACAACAGTATTTCCTCGTATCAGCAAGTTTGCAAAATATCGTTCGTATGCATAGGGAGAGACACGGTAGTCTTCGTCAGTTACATGAAAAAATCGCGATTCATATAAACGATACACATCCGGTTCTAGCAATTCCAGAACTTATGCGTATTTTATTAGACGAAGAAAAATTGACATGGGAAGAGGCTTGGCACATAACAACGCAGACGATTTCCTATACGAATCATACGACGTTATCAGAAGCGCTTGAGAAATGGCCAATTCGCATTTTTAAACCGTTATTACCGAGAATTTATATGATTATTGAAGAAATTAATGAACGTTTCTGTCATGAGCTTTGGGACCGTTATTCGTACGATTGGAAGCGTATTGAGGACATGGCCATTATTGCGCATGACCTTGTAAAAATGGCTCATTTAGCGATTGTTGGTAGCCATAGCGTTAACGGTGTGGCGAAAATTCATACAGAAATTTTAAAGCAGCGTGAAATGCGATTGTTCTATGAATTTTATCCAGATAAGTTTAATAATAAAACGAATGGAATTGCTCATAGGCGCTGGCTAATGAAGGCGAATCCACAGCTGACGAATCTTATTTCGGAAGCGATTGGAGAAGAATGGAAGAAAGAGCCGATTAAGCTGCAAGCACTGCAAAACTTCATACATGATACTAGTTTTCAAGAAAAGCTTGCAGGGGTAAAACAAGAGCGTAAGATTATTTTAGCGGAGAGCATTCATAATAAAATGGGGATCACTATTGATCCAAATTCTATTTTTGATGTGCAAGTAAAAAGACTACATGCTTACAAACGACAACTATTAAACGTTCTTCATATTTTATATTTGTATAACCGTTTGAAAGAGGATGCTAGTTTTACATTTTATCCGCGTACTTTTATCTTTGGAGCGAAAGCATCACCTGGCTATTACTATGCGAAAAAAATTATTAAATTAATCAATGAACTCGCAAGGAAAGTAAATAATGATCCGTACGTAAGCCAATATATGAAAGTTATCTTTCTAGAAAACTATCGAGTGTCTTTAGCGGAAGATATATTCCCAGCTGCGGATGTGAGTGAGCAAATTTCAACTGCGAGTAAAGAAGCATCAGGAACAGGGAATATGAAATTTATGATGAATGGTGCGATTACACTCGGAACGTTAGACGGAGCTAATGTTGAAATAAAAGACCGGGTCGGTGATGATGCCTGCTTCATTTTCGGCTTAACAGCGGATGAGGTTCTCCATTACTACCAAAACGGTGGATATCGTGCAAGTGACTATTATCACCACAATATGCACATTAAAAAAGTAGTAGATCAGTTAACGAATGGTTTCTTTGCACAGTCGGGAGCTGAATTTGAAGCGATTTATGATTCTCTCGTTATTCAAAATGATGAATACTTCGTTCTTCGAGATTTTAGCCCATATGCTGAAAGACAAGAAGCTGTCGGAAGGGCCTACGAAAATAGGGAGAAATGGCTGGAAATGTCGATTTTGAACATTGCACAATCTGGGCATTTTGCGAGTGATCGAACAATTTTGCAGTACAGTAATGAAATTTGGGGTATTGGTAATACTGTTAAACTATTTTAGATGAAAGCCCCTGTTGAAGGGGCTTTTATTTATTTTTAAAACAGGGATACGCTTGCTTAGAAAAATAAAACGAGCTTAATGAGATTAAGCTCGTTTTACTTATGTTGCTTAAGAAAGAAATGGGATAGCGGTATATATTATAGCTGTTCCGTCATATTCCCCTGTCGCAAAGTATGAAAATGTAAAGAAACCTGTAAACGAAAAAATTATTATAAGAAAAAGTGCAAAGAAAAATTTTAGCATGTAAGGTCCCCTCATCCGAAAGTAGTTTCATAGATTATTATAGTATACAAATATTTATTTTCCAAATGTTTACTGGTTAAAAATGAGAGGTCAGACATGTTTTGTATGTTGTAATGGAATGATTATTCGTAATGGATTTTGTATTTTTCGTAAATGTCATGTTGTGATGGACGTGTGCATATTCCCAGTCTTTATCATTAAAATGGACATTTCTTGGAGGGAGAAGAGGAACGACATCGAATAAATTGACAAAACGAAAGCTACTAGCTACTTGCAGTTTATAATAATTTCGAAAGGCGATATCTCCAACTTTTGGAGAGGCAAAGGTATAAAGACCGTACTGTGCGAAGGCAGTATTTATACGTGCATCTAGTATGTGTAGTGTAGCGAGTGCACCGCCTAAGCTATGGCCTGTTGCAAGAAGTTTCTTATGGGCTGGTAATGACACGAGCATATCCATAATAGAATCCCGGCAAGATTCATAAATTGAAAGAAAGCCGTTATGAACATTTCCGCTATTTAAAGCGTATGGGTATGGTCTTTGGTTGACGAGTGAATCGATAATCCAATCTGTATCTGTTTGTGTGCCCCTAAAAGCTACAATAATCGTATCTTCAGATTCTAATATGAACCCAAACCATTCCATCGTTTGAATCGCTTTTCCTTGAAAGCCTTGTACATATTGGAATCCATCAGGTATTTCAAAAATCCCATTTTGTTTATATTGTTCATACGTTAGATCGCAGCAAGATGCTAACAATATGGCAGTATCTTTATCAAAGGATAAAGGAGTACGCATCAAGAAAGCCCTCCTTAAGAAAAGGTATAGTTCAATATATGCAGTGAGGGACTTGATTCATTCTTTTTTGAAAAAAGGCTTGAACCTACAGTTACGTGAGGGAGTATGATTTTTGTAAACATATTGTTAGGAGGAGTGTAGGATGAGCAAAAAGGAAGGCTATTCAATTGGTGAGTTTTCAAAGAGAACAGGCACATCAATACGGACACTACAGTATTACGATGAACTTGGCCTGCTTAAACCTGAAAAAAATATAAGTTCAGGACACCGTGTATATAAAGATAGAGATATATTAGCGCTCCAAAAAATAGTGAGTCTTAAAGTATTAGGATATAGTTTAGAAGAAATTCGTGTCATGCTCAATGTGAAAGGTTTGAATATAAGCTTAAAAGAAACATTACAAAATCAAAGAGTAGCCTTTGAAGAAAAGAAAAAACAACTTGAAGTTTCGATAAAGGCGATTGAACGAACAATGGTATACCTTGAGGAAGATGAAGAGGTAGATAGTAATATATTAATGAGCTTAATTAATAGTATCCAAAAAGAAAACGAACAGCGTTTATGGCTTGAAGAATATGTACCAAAAGAAGTGGCTGATGGATTATATAATAAGCCGGAAGAAGAGGACATAGCACTTGATAAAGAGTTTATGCGTTTAGCAAAAGAAGTGAAAAGGTTATTTGGAAGACAAATTGAGGATTCAGAAGTGCAAAAATTGGTTGATGAACATATGAAAGCGACTCTTAAGTATGTCGGTGAAGAGACAATGTATTCTCTAGGTAAATTAGAGAATGTAGAAGAACAATATAATAATATGATGCCTTCTCCTTATACGGAAGAAGAAGAGGCGTGGCTTAATGAAGCGATGAAATACTTTATGATCCAAAATGGTTTGTATAGTCCACCTAAATAAAAAGTGCCCTATAAGGGCACTTCTTACTCTTTTCCATCTAATAAACGACCAAGTCCGCCTAAAACGCTACCTTCACCGCTGTTTTGAGCTGCTGGGCTTGTAAGACGTGCTGCTAAGCGGCTAAGTGTTAAGGACTGAATCCAAACCGTTCCAGGACCTTCTAGCGTTGCGAAGAATAAACCTTCGCCGCCAAATAGAGCTGTTTTTACTTTTCCAACGAATTGAACATCGTAGTTAACATCTTTCGTCATTGCAACGAGACAACCTGTATCAATGCGAAGTTTCTCGCCAGGTTTTAATTCGCGCTTATATACAGTTCCGCCTGCATGCATGAAAGCTAGACCATCACCTTCAAGTTTCTGCATGATGAAACCTTCACCACCGAAGAAGCCAGTTCCTATTTTTTTAGTAAACTCAATTCCGATAGAAACACCTTTTGCGGCACAAAGAAATGCATCTTTTTGGCAGACTACTTTTCCTTGATATTCTGTTAAATCAACAGGAATAATTTTTCCAGGATAAGGAGCGGCGAATGATACGTGTCGTTTGCCATGACCTGTATTTGTAAATACAGTCATAAACATACTTTCACCTGTAACGAGACGTTTACCTGCGCCCATTAATTTACCGAATAGACCATTAGATGGTCCAGAACCATCACCGAAAATCGTTTCCATTTCGATATGATCTTCCATCATCATCATTGCGCCAGCCTCTGCGACAACGCTTTCTTCTGGATCCAATTCAATTTCAACAAACTGCATATCATCGCCATATAATTTATACTCGATTTCATGTGCTTGCATTTTTTCACCTCATCATATGTAGTAATTATATTGTACAGAAATCAAAGGAATTAGAATACTGTAGTTTTGGTAATTTTTGAATAAAAATAGAATGAAAATTTAAGGTTATACTAGAATTATAAAAAACGATGGGACGAAAGTGTTCTCATTTGACGTTTTTGATATAGCATGATATAGTGAAAACACTATTGAGCTACATAATGTGGTACGGAAATAAAGCACGTTGTATTAAAGGCTGTAAGCTTGTTATACATTCATGTCCTTTATATCCACCTTTTCATGTGGATTCATAGTTTCATTTTTATTTAGGAGGTACATGACATGCAAACAGGTAAAGTTAAATGGTTTAACGGCGAAAAAGGTTTTGGCTTCATCGAAGTTGAAGGCGGAGAAGACGTATTCGTACATTTCTCAGCTATTCAAGGCGACGGCTTCAAAACTTTAGAAGAAGGTCAAGAAGTTTCTTTCGAAATCGTTGATGGAAACCGCGGACCACAAGCAGCTAACGTTACAAAAAACTAATTAGCTAGCGAAAAAAAGCATTCCGAATTTCGGAATGCTTTTTTTATGCTTTAGAACCAGACTCATCTGAAGATAATTCACCTTTAAAGGTGCGTTCTTCAAAGTCATCAAGCAATTGTTCATATTCTTCATGTTCTTCTGTTGCGAAAACTTGTGGGTTTTTTCCATACATATCTGTTCCGATAAAGTTTTCGAAATCCTCTACATACCCAACATTTTCTTCACTATTTACGTACATGCCATTATAGTTTTTTGAATCCTGTCTTTCTAAATCGGATGGTGTTTCTGATGTTCCGTAATTTGCGACGTCTTGCCAAGCATCTTCAGCATCGTACTCTACAGAATGATCTTCGTCGTGCTTATGAAACGAAGGATCTAGCACCTCTTCTTCAACTGGACGCGTCTGCATATCTAATTTATTTGTAGTGTGCTGAATACACGTTGTAGCAGTTGGCATTGCTTCTAATCTTTCAAATGGAATTTCCTCACCAGACACTTCGCAAATTCCGTACGTACCAGCTTCAATTTTTTGCAGAGCATGTTTCGTATCTTCTAACTGTTTATGCCAAAATTCGATGAGTCCGAAATCTTTCTCACGTTCGTACAATTCTGTAGCCATATCACCTGGATGGTTGTCATAGCTAGACAATTCTCCTACTGAATCACGTTCAGATGCACGGTTTTCATCTTCATGAGTTTGTATCGTTTGTTCAACTTCTTGCTGTTGTTTTTCTAGAATAGATTTAAATTGATTTATTTGTTGTGGAGTTAACATAGTCGTCCACCTTCCTACAATTCAGTTTCTTTACATAGTATGAGCGTTGAGAGTAGGAATTATGAGGTGAATTTCAGCCGGGAAGTCGGTATATGAAAAAAGGAGCCGCATAAGCAGCTCCTTTCTATAGGAAGTATCCAAGCAATAATCCGATTCCCATTAGGAGACCGAAAATTGTATTTGTTTTTGCTGTTGAAATCATCGCAGGTACCATTTCCATTGGAATGCTTTTGCCGATAAAGCCTTTCGTCGCTTTAAATGCTTTCGGTACACTTAAGAATACGATAAGCATCCATGGTGATACGATGTTAACGATGATTAAAGCGATTGTCCAAATGTAGGCAACGATAAACATAGAAGCAAGTACACCAACGGCTCTTTCGCGTCCAACGAGAATTGCTAACGTTTTACGACCATTTTCTTTATCACCATCTAAATCACGAATATTGTTAGATAGTAAAATTGCACCAATTAAAATGGAGCTTGGAATAGATAATAAAATCACTTCTGATGTTACTGCCCCTGTTTGGATAAAGAATGAAATACCAATAATAATGACACCCATAAATAATCCTGCTGTTAGCTCTCCAAATGGTGTGTACGCAATTGGAATAGGGCCACCAGTGTAAAGGTAAGCAACGGCCATACAAACAAGACCGATTGCAGCAAGCCACCAGCTAGAGTTCATACAAATATAAACACCTAATAGCGTTGCGATGCCTAAAAATCCGAATGCTAAGTTAAGAACGGTTTTTGGTTTAATGCCATCGCGGACGATAGCACCGCCTATTCCAACTGAACCTTCATGATCGAGTCCTCTTTTATAATCAAAGTATTCATTAAACATGTTCGTTGCTGCTTGAATGAGAAGGCAAGCAAGAAGCATCATAAAGAAAAGAGGAAGATGTATTTGATTTATACCTCCGACCTGCATTGCAAAAGCTGTTCCGATGAAAACAGGAACGAAAGCTGCTGTTAATGTATGGGGACGTAATAAACTCCACCAAATTCGCCAGCCTGTTTGTTTACTTGGCTTTGGCGCCGTAGGAGAGGAATTCGTTTCGACGTTCATTTCCATGTTGAATCCTCCTTGGTCACATATTGTACACAATTAAGTGTAGAAAAAGCATCATTTAGTGTCAACGTTTATTTTCTAGGAAGAGAAGGTGAATTTCTCAGAAATGCTAAACGTTGACAGGCCTTTCCTTTGAGGTGTATCTTAAAATCAAGCGTAATTATGACTATTTTTCGCCCATAGGGGGGAGACAATTGTGATTCAAACGAAACGAAAAGGCTTACAAGAAGTTCTTGTTACAGCTATTAAGCGTACGACTGATGAAAAAACATTAGTCAGTTTTGTAAAACAAATAGATTGGGTGGATCCACTTCTGTTTTATGCAGCAGGAAAAAGGATCGCATTCGAAAATAGATGTTATTTTGCAGACCCAGCTCAGCATGTAATATTTGCTGGAATTGGCTCTGTTTTCACTATAGCAAATTCCTCTCACAAACGCTTTCAAACTGCTCGTGACGAGTGGGATAAAGTAAAAGAGAAAGCATTCGTACAAAGAGAAGGATACGAATTTGGAACAGGTCCTCTTTTATTTGGTGGATTTTCATTTGACCAAGAAAAAGAAAAAACGAATCTTTGGAAAGAATTTGATGATACCACATTTTCACTACCAGCATTTTTATTAACTGTAAAAAATGAAAAGGCGTGGTTAACGATTAATCAGTTCGTTTCAGCTGAAGATTGTGCAGAAACTCTTTATAACGAAATTATTTCTGTAGAAGAGAGAATTTTACAAGAGAGTAAATGTGCACTAGAAGGATCAAAATTAACAGTTACTTCTAAAGTAGAAGTTGATCCGAAGGGCTGGATGAATGCGATTGGAAAAGTGCAAGATGAAATGAAGCAAGGGAACGTGCAGAAGGTTGTATTAGCAAGGGAGCTAAAATTAACGATGGATCAGCATATTGATTCCGTTCTTGTTTTAGAAGCGCTTCGCATTGGGCAACCGGATTGTTACGTATTTTCTTTTGATTATAAAGGAGCATGCTTCTTAGGGGCGACACCTGAGCGATTGATTCGAAAAGAAGGCGAGAAGTTTACATCGATGTGCCTTGCTGGTTCAATTGGTCATGGCAATTCTATAGAAGAAAGTAAACAAAATGGTGAGACGCTTCTTCATGATGAAAAGAATTTGGCTGAACACGGTTATGTAGTTAACATGATTCGAGGTGTGCTAAGTGAGCATTGCGAATCTGTTAATATTCCGGAGAGCCCAGGCTTATTAACGACGAAAAATTTAATCCATTTATATACGCCAGTAGAAGCAAAAGGTGATGCAAGTCTTTTAACGATGGTAGAAGAATTACATCCAACACCAGCTCTTGGTGGTACACCTCGTCATGAGGCGTTGAAATTAATCCGTGATGTAGAGCTTTTAGATAGAGGATTATATGGTGCACCAATTGGCTTTATAGATGATGAAGGAAATGGTGAATTTGCGGTTGCACTTCGCTGTGGATTATTAAATGGCGAGAAGGCATCCTTATTTGCCGGCTGTGGTATCGTAATTGATTCAGTAGCTCAGCTTGAATATGAAGAAACAAGTTTGAAGTTTAGACCGATGCTTGGTGCTTTGGAGGAATTAATGAAATGAACAATCATATAGAAGCATTATCATACTATTTAGGCGCATTCGTGGACGAACTGACGCGTCTAAATGTATGTGATGTTGTCATTAGTCCTGGGTCACGGTCAACGCCGATTGCCTTACTAATGGAACAACATGACGGAATGAAAACATATTTACATGTAGACGAAAGATCAGCAGGATTTTTTGCGCTCGGTATTGCGAAAGCGAAAAAACGTCCTGTTGCACTATTATGTACGTCAGGGACGGCAGCAGCGAACTATTATCCAGCTGTATGTGAAGCGTTTCATTCACGAGTGCCGCTTATCGTATTAACAGCGGATAGACCGCATGAATTAAGAGATGTGGGTGCACCACAGGCGATGAATCAATTTAATTTATACGGTACTTTTGTGAAGCAATTTACAGAGATGGCACTTCCTGAAGCGAGTGAAGCAATGTATCATTACGCCCGTATGACGACGCAGCGTACGATAGCAAGCGCACTTTTAGCACCGCAAGGACCTGTTCATCTTAATTTTCCAGTTCGCGAGCCGCTTATACCGGATTTCTCATTAGAAAGTTTATGGGATAAAGGGCGTGGTGAATATACAGGAGTAGTTCAGCAAGGGAACGTGACGATGCCGAGTGAATATGTAGATTCTCTTGTAGGGCGCCTTTCACATATGGAAAAGGGGCTTATTATTTGTGGAGACGGCAGTCATCCAGAAATAACAGAAGTTGTTATGAAAGTAGCTGAGAAAACAGGGTATCCAATTTTAGCAGATCCACTTTCTAACCTTCGTAGTGGTAATCATGATAAAACGATGGTTATAGATTGTTACGATACATTTTTACGAAATGAATTGTTAAAAGAAACGTGGAAGCCGGATGTTTTAATTCGTTTCGGCGGAATGCCTGTCTCTAAAGCATTAACGCAGTTCATCAAAAAACAAACGAAAGCTGTTCATATCGTTGTCGATGAATCTGGACAATGGAGAGATCCAGCTCTAGTTGCGACAGAAGTTGTACAAGCTAGTGACATTGAATTTTGCAGAGCATTACTAGAGAAAATGCCAGTTATGAAAAAGAATGATTGGTTCGGAATGTGGAAACATATAAACGAGAAAACGAGAGAAACGCTTCGTGAGATGGAAGCATATGAAACGGCATTTGAAGGAAAAGTAATTACGGATATTGTAAGTGTATTACCAGAAGGGGCAACGTTATTTGCGAGTAATAGTATGCCAATTCGCGATACCGATTCATTTTTCTTCACATCGGATAAAAACATTCAAGTAATGGCGAACCGCGGTGTAAATGGTATTGATGGAATCATTTCAACAGCTTTAGGAGCGAGTATTATTTGTGATCCGCTCGTATTAGTAATCGGTGATTTATCATTTTATCACGATTTAAACGGACTATTAGCCGCGAAACTGCATGAGTTAAATATAACGATTGTTGTTGTAAATAATGATGGTGGAGGTATTTTCTCATTCTTACCACAATACGAGAAAAAGGAACATTTCGAATCATTATTTGGAACACCAATTGGGCTTGATTATGAACATGTTGTCAAAATGTATGGTGGTTCATTTAGCCGTGTAAATGGTTGGGAAAACTTCCGAGAAGAAGTACAAACTGGAACGAAAACGAATGGATTACACGTTGTGGAAATTTGTACGAATCGCGAAGAAAACTTGAAATTACATCGTGAACTATGGGCAAAAACAATGGACGTTATTACTACATCTTTGCAAGGTGAATCAAAATGAAAGTAACATTGCAAGGTGTATCGTATGAATATGAAGTAACCGGAAGCGGGGAACCACTTCTACTTCTTCATGGTTTTACGGGAAGCATGGAAACGTGGCGTTCTTTCGTTCCTTCCTGGAGCGAGCAATTTCAAGTCATTTTAGTAGACATTGTTGGGCACGGGAAAACGGAAAGTCTTGAAGATGTGACGCATTATGATATTCAAAATGTGGCACTGCAAATGAAAGAACTACTGGATCATCTTCATATTGAAAATGCGCACATACTTGGCTATTCAATGGGTGGTAGACTTGCGATTACGATGGCATGCTTATATCCAGAATATGTGCGTTCGCTTCTTTTAGAAAACTGTACAGCTGGACTTGAGAGTGCAAAAGAGCGAAAAGAACGCAAGGAAAAAGATGAACGACTTGCCGATAAAATTGAGCAAGAAGGCATCCAAAGTTTTGTATCGATGTGGGAAAATATTTCGCTATTTGAAACACAAAAACGTTTAGCGCAAAACGTAAAAGAAGCGGTGCGAAAAGAACGACTTGCTAATAATCCAAAAGGACTTGCAAATAGTCTTCGCGGCATGGGAACAGGGGCTCAGCCTTCATGGTGGAACGAATTGCAAAACCTAAAAATGCCTGTCCTTTTACTGAATGGAGAAAGCGATGAAAAGTTCTTTCGCCTATTAAAAAACATCGAAAAATGCATCCCTCATGCGAAATTTGTCAAAATTGATGGGGCTGGCCATGCAATTCATGTGGAACAACCGGAAAAGTTTGATACAATAGTAAAGGGATTTCTAAAAACTATGCAGTGATACTTTTTTCAGTAAGAAGGAAGTTGCACTTATAGCGGAGATCAGAAATATAAAAGGAGGTAATAGTAATGACTATTGAATGGGTAAAAGAAGGCAATTACGAAGATATTATTTATTCAACATACAATGGCATCGCAAAGATTTCGATTAACCGCCCTGAAGTACATAATGCATTCCGTCCTAAAACGGTAATGGAGTTAATCAATGCTTTTGCACACGCTCGTGATGATGCAAATGTTGGCGTTATCATTTTAACAGGTGAAGGTGGACGTGCATTCTGTTCTGGCGGCGATCAAAAAGTTCGCGGTCATGGTGGCTATGTAGGTGACGACCAAATCCCACGTTTAAACGTATTAGACTTACAACGTCTAATTCGCGCAATCCCTAAACCAGTTATCGCAATGGTAGCAGGTTATGCAATTGGTGGTGGACACGTACTTCATATCGTATGTGACTTAACAATCGCTGCAGACAACGCTGTATTCGGACAAACAGGTCCTAAAGTAGGAAGCTTTGACGGTGGATACGGAGCTGGTTATTTAGCTCGTATGGTAGGCCATAAGAAAGCTCGTGAAATTTGGTACCTATGCCGTCAATATAGTGCACAAGAAGCGGTTGATATGGGCTTAGTAAACACAGTAGTACCATTAGAAGAACTTGAAGCAGAAACAGTACAATGGGCACAAGAAATTTTAGCAAACAGCCCAATGGCACTTCGTTTCCTAAAAGCTGCATTCAACGCAGACACAGACGGTCTAGCTGGTATTCAACAACTAGCTGGAGACGCAACGTTATTGTACTACACAACTGACGAAGCAAAAGAAGGCCGCGACGCGTTCAAAGAAAAACGCACTCCGGACTTCGGTCAATTCCCTCGTTTCCCGTGATCAAACCAAAAGCGGAAGCGGCTCGTTTAGAATGTGAGGGGGATGGAGCTTCTGACAAAGAGGCGCTTTTTGCCTCGTAGGAAGAAGTGAAGCCACCGAACATTCTAGCCGCTGTAGCTGGATGTCTCAAAAGCGGAGCCGACTGTTTAGTCCCGTAGGCTAAGGCTCTTTCACACAGAAAGTGTTTTTTACTTTCTCGTGCGGAAGGTTCTTAGACGGAAGGGGCTAGGAGACGCTCCCAAAAGATCACACCGGAAACAAAACAACTAAGAGACTTGATGTCATATCAGGTCTCTTTCTTTCATGAAAGGAGAATGAGTGATGGAGACGATGCCGAATTGGTTAATGCAACGTGCATTTTTAACACCTGATCGCACTGCAATTGAAATAGAGGAAGAGAAGGTTACCTTCGTGCAGTTACATGAAAAAGTAGTAGCTGTTTGTGAACACCTCACGCATGTAGGAGTGAAGCGGGCGCAAAAGGTGGCTGTTCTGATGAAAAATGGTATGGAGATGATTACAGTTATTCACGCTCTATCTTACATAGGTGCAGTAGCTGTACTTTTAAATACGCGTCTTTCAAGAGAAGAGCTACTTTGGCAAATGGGTGATGCGGAAGTTGTTTGTTTAGTGACGGATCAAGAGTTTGAGACGAAAAATGTTCCGGTATATTCATTTGCTGAAGTGATGCAAGGACCGAAGGCGGAAGCATTTATACAAGAAGAATTCTCTTTAGAAGAAGCGATGACAATTATTTATACGTCAGGGACGACAGGGAAACCGAAAGGCGTTATTTTAACGTACGGTAACCACTGGGCAAGTGCAGTCGGTTCCGCGCTTAATTTAGGACTTCGTGATGATGATTGTTGGTTAGCTTGTATGCCAATGTTCCACGTTGGCGGGTTATCGCTTTTAATGAAAAATATTATGTACGGTATGCGCATTTTACTCGTTCCAAAATATGATGCTAATTTTATTCATAAAGCACTTCAAACGAGAGGCGTTACGATTATTTCTGTCGTTTCTAAAATGCTAACAGATTTATTAGAACGACTTGGCGAAGGTACATATCCATCTTCTTTACGATGCATGTTACTTGGGGGAGGACCAGCACCGAAGCCGTTATTAGAAACATGTGTGGAAAAAGGAATTCCTGTGTATCAAACGTACGGTATGACAGAAACGTCATCGCAAATTTGTACGTTAACAGCAGATTACATGTTAACGAAAGTAGGATCAGCCGGAAAACCACTATTTCAGTGTCAGCTTCGTATTGAAAAAGACGGCGTAGTTGTGCCGCCCCGTGCTGAAGGAGAAATTGTAGTAAAAGGACCGAACGTAACAGGTGGCTACTTTAACCGTGAAGATGCGACGAGTGAGACAATTAAAAACGGATGGCTTCATACTGGTGACCTCGGTTATTTAGATGAGGAAGGATTTTTATACGTATTAGATCGACGCAGTGATTTAATTATTTCTGGCGGGGAAAATATATATCCAGCTCAAATTGAAGAAGTGTTACTCTCTCATCCGGCGGTAGCAGAAGCGGGTGTTGTCGGTATGGCTGACGAAAGTTGGGGACAAGTACCAGCTGCTTTTGTTGTAAAAAGTGGAGAGGTAACAGAAGAAGAAATTCTTCGTTTTTGCGAAGAGAAATTAGCGAAATATAAAGTGCCGAAGAAAGCATGTTTCTTAGAGGAATTACCACGAAATGCTTCGAAGAAATTGTTAAGACGAGAGTTAAGACAATTAGTGGAGGAGATGTAGGTGGAAATAAAAAAAGCGACACTTTATATAACGGAAATGCCACTCATTATCCCGTTTGCCGCAAGTTACGGGACTTATGAAAAGCGTGAAAGTATCGTCATTGAATTAGAAGATACGGATGGATACATTGGTTTTGGTGAAGTCGTTGCATTTTCTGAACCGTGGTATACGGAAGAAACGGTGAAGACAGCGCTGCATGTACTTCAGGATTTTTTATTACCAGATTTATTGAAATCTGAAATCTCTCATCCGAATGAAGTACCGTCTTTGTTCCAACATATAAAGAGAAACCGAATGGCAAAGGCCGGAATTGAAGGTGCTGTTTGGGATTTATATGCGAAGCGTCAAAAGCAGTCGTTAGCGATATTGCTTGGCGGAAATAGGTCTGAAATTGAAGTCGGCGTTGTGATTGGGATCAATACGATTCCGGTTATGCTAAAACAAATCGAGAAGTACGCGGAAGAAGGATACGAGCGCTTTAAAGTGAAAATAAAGCCAGAACATGATTACGAATTGCTGAAAGAAATTCGTAAAGAGTTTCCGAATATCCCGTTAATGGCTGATGCAAATTCAGCTTATACATTAGCGGATACGGAGAAGTTGAAACGACTAGATGAATTTAGGCTTATGATGATTGAACAACCGTTAGCGGATTACGATTTTATGGATCATGCACAACTGCAAAAGAAAATTGAAACACCGATTTGTTTAGATGAAAGCATCCATAGTTTAGAAGACGCACGTGTTGCGATTACGCTTGGCAGTTGCCGCGTCGTTAATATTAAACCAGGGCGAGTGGGCGGATTAACAGAATCCGTTCAAATCCATAATTATTGTATGGAGCATAATATCCCTGTTTGGTGCGGCGGTATGGTAGAGATGGGGATTTCACGAGCTCAAAATGTTGCACTTGCCTCTTTGCCAAACTTTACGATTCCTGGAGATATATCTGCTTCTAGTAGACATTGGGAGAAGGATATCATTTCACCAGAAGTGATGCTTGAAGGCGGAAAAGTAAGGGTACCGCAAAGCGTTGCTGCTGAGTATGAAGTAAATCGCGGGAGGTTAGCAGAAATCACGAAGCAGCGGATTATTTTGGAGCGGTAGGATTAATCTTTAATCAGGACGCCCGCAAATAGCGGTAGGATTTTGTCGTTAATTGTCGGTAAGTCGATATATTTAAAAAATCGCCGATATAATTTCATTTATCAAGGTTACTCTTACGGGTAGCCTTTTCTTATTGTACAAATTGGATAGACTAGTTTACAATCGAGCGTATGAAAACAGAATAAAGTAGGGGGACTAAAATGAAGCGCATTTCAATTTTGATAGCTGATGATGAAGCGGAAATTGCTGATTTAATTGAAATACATTTAGAAAAAGAGGGTTACCACGTCGTTAAAGCAGCTGATGGAGAAGAAGCCATGCATATTATTCAAACTCAGCCAATTGACTTAGTGGTTTTAGATATTATGATGCCGAAAATGGATGGATATGAAGTGACGAGGCAAATTCGCGGCAAGCACCACATGCCAATCATTTTCTTAAGTGCGAAAACATCTGATTTTGATAAAGTGACAGGTCTTGTATTAGGTGCGGATGATTATATGACGAAACCTTTTACACCGATTGAATTAGTTGCACGTGTAAATGCACAACTACGCCGCTTTCTTACGTTAAATCAGCCGAGAATAGAAGAAAGTAAATTAGCTTTGGAAATTGGTGGGATTGTTATTGATCCTGAGCGAAGAACAGTAAATGTGTACGGAGAGCCAATTGAATTAACACCAAAAGAATTTGATATTTTATATGTATTAGCAAGTCACCCGAAGAAAGTGTATAGTGTGGAAAATATTTTTCAGCAAGTATGGGCTGAAGGGTATTACGAAAGTGGAAATACAGTTATGGTACATATCCGTACTTTGCGAAAAAAGCTTGGGGAAGATAAAAGAAAGGATAAGTTAATAAAAACAGTGTGGGGGGTAGGTTATACTTTCAATGGCTAAAAAGATGAGAAGCTTTCGCTCGAAGATGGTTATGCTATTTGCGTTAAGTATGATATTAGCTGGTGGCGTAACGTATTTAATTTATGAGGGGCTACGTCTCTATTATAAATTAGCAGTTCGTTATGAGGATCCTTTAGCCCAATTTCGTTCAATGGTAAGACAAATTGGGGACATTAATTTCTTTTTAATTGTATTTATTCCTCTGTCCATTATGTTTTTCTTCTTCCTTACTAGACCGTATTTAAAATATTTTGATGAGATTTCGAAGGGGATTCATCATCTTGCGAACGGAGATTTTTCAAATCAAGTTCGTGTTTCATCAAATGATGAGTTTGGATATATCGCACGCGAAATTAATGTAGCGAGTGAAAAATTAAAAGAAGCGGTTGAACGAGGAGACTTTGCGGAAAGTAGTAAAGATCAGCTCATTGTCAACTTAGCTCATGATTTAAGAACGCCGCTAACATCTGTTTTAGGGTATTTAGATTTAATTCTTAAAGATGAGAATTTAACGAAGGAACAAATTAAACATTTTTCTACAATTGCTTTTACGAAATCCGAAAGGCTTGAAAGCTTAATTGATGAATTATTTGAAATAACGAGAATGAATTATGGCATGTTGCAAATTGAAAAAAGATCGATTGATATAAGTGAATTACTTATACAGTTAGATGAAGAATTATATCCGTTATTAGAAAAAAAAGGTTTAGAAGCGAGATTGAATATGGATTCGCATTTACCTATTAACGGTGACGGGAAATTGTTAGCTCGAGTATTTGAAAATCTTTTAACGAATGCGATTCGCTATGGATACGATGGAAAGTTTGTTGATGTGAACGGATATATTGATCATGAAGAGGTAGTTGTACAAATTATTAATTACGGCGATAGCATTCCAGAAGAAGATTTACCATATTTATTTGATATGTTTTATACAGGTGATAAGGCGAGGTCAGAGCAAAAGGGCGGAACAGGCCTTGGGCTATTTATCGCAAAAAATATTATCGAACAGCATGATGGGACAATCTCTGCTGAAAGTAACGTAATTAGAACGATATTTGAAGTGAGATTACCAAAAGAAGAGAGCAAAGCAATTTAATAAAAATTTAAACTTTACCCCACTTTTTATTTTAATAGTTTTTTCTATTCTATACGTAAGTTACGTTAAGGAGGAACTAGAAATGAAAAAGTGGGTATTTATTTCTCTTTTTATAATATGTACAGCATGTGTAGGCTTTTATATATCACCAGTATTTCAAAAGGAGATCGATGTTAAAATTGCAGAAAAAGATAATAAAGTAAAAGCCGCGAACACTGAAAAGATAGAGGTCACAAAGGAACAAATTTATAAAGGGGATCTACTATTAGTTAATAAGGATTACCCGGTTAAAAAAGATAGTGTTAGGTCCGATATTGTCAATGTAAATCACAATAGTGAATTAGTAAGAGGCTATGTAATATTTGATAGAAATCTTCGCTTATCAGAGGGTGTTGTAAAAAAGTTTTTGAACGTTGTCGATGCAGCTGGGAAAGATGGAGTACAGCATTTCTTAATGAGTAGCGGTTACCGAGATTTTCAAGAACAAAGTAAATTATATAAAGAAATGGGATCGGATTATGCACTTCCAGCAGGATATAGTGAGCATAATTTAGGGTTATCACTCGACGTTGGGTCTACTCAAAAGAAAATGGAGAAAGCTCCTGAAGGAAAATGGATTGAAGAGAACGTATGGAAGCACGGATTTGTTTTACGTTATCCGAAAAATAAAAGTAATATTACGGGCATTCAATATGAGCCGTGGCACATACGTTATGTCGGCCTACCTCATAGCGCAATTATGCAAAAAAAGAAGATTACGTTAGAGGAATATTTGGACTTCTTAAAAGAGGAAAAAGAAGTTTCAACTGAGGTTGAAGGTAAGAAATATACGGTTTCTTATTATAAAGTTTCTGGGAACATGAAAGTGAATGTTCCGGCGAATAAGCAGTATGAAATTTCGGGGAATAATATGGATGGGGTTATTGTGACGGTTCAGGAATAGGGGTTCTTTTGAAAAAAAATTAAACTTTAATCAGTGGGGATTTTGCGGGATAAAATTTGATTCTCCCATAATAGCGCTCTATAGTGGGAGAATCAAAATAGAGGAGCAGATACAATTCTTAATAATAGAAAAAGAAATTTTTAATTCAAAGTAAAAAAGATGGGAGCCTCATCAACATTCTTAAGCCACATATACTCTTGGCCATTTAAACTATCCTTCACCCAGACATCACCTTTATATACATTAGTCTTCTTGCGAAACCAAGTAAGATAAGATCCAACAACTTGAGGATCTTCATCAAGTTCATTCTTTTTCGGGAACGAGATTTGTCTCTGTTCTTCTGTTTTTATATTGATAATATAAAGCTTTGTGAACATCGTCGGAACAGGACCTTCCTTCCATTGCTTGTTCTCTTTTGCACGAGCCACAATTACTTTGTCTGGTGAGAACCATTCCAAATCAAGGTCTACATAACCTACAGGTGTGTATTCCTTTTGTTGTTTTGATGTTATCATGTCTGCAACTGTGAATTTTTTATTTTCTACAAAAAACCTTCCTTCTCCTGAAATATAGGCCAGTTGATTGGCTGATGGAGCCCACTTTATCCAATCTTTGAATCCTAGCATTTCACCAATCGCTTGAAAGTGTTTCCCTTTTGATGAGATAACACATAACGTATTGCTATCCATTGACAAGGAAGCAGTAGGAGTGGCCAAAAAGCTAACCCACTTTCCATCAGAACTCCACTTAAAATAGTTAGTACCAATCGCAAATAAATCAGTTTCATTTGTTTGAATCGTATAAAAAGGTGTTATTTTATCTTTAACAAGATTTGCATCTACTTGAATTCTATAAAGTGGGATTGGACCCCATCCAGTAGGACGCAAGCAGGAGTGTGAGGAAACGATAAATTCTTTTCCGTTCGGGAACCATTCGAAATCACTAATCCCAAGTGATACATTTTCAAACCCTTGTGGGCGACCATTCTTTATTTTTGTAACGTTTAATACACCTTGATCAGTGTAGGCCAATTGATTTTTGTTAGGAGCCCATTTAAAGTCAGAGGTTACGACCCGTACATAAGGCTGATAGCTTATTTTCTCCTTAGTATCATAAATGAATAGGTTAGATTTTTCTCCCTTTTCATCACTATCAATATAACCAAGAAACCTACCATCATACGACCATTTTGGAGAATACACATATTGATTCTTTGTGATTTGTATTTCTTGATTTCTTTTTTTAATCCATAGCTGATGGTCACGAATAAATGCAGCAGTGAGTGATGGGGCATCTGCGCTAACCGTCATTGGTAAATACAAAGTGATTAAGATTATAAATAATAAAATTCGAAATCCCAAGGACATCCCTCCTGCTTATAGGTTGTCCTGATATTTACTGGGAACTCTCACCAAAATGTTGATTTTAATTTATAATCTTCTTTAACAGAACGAAATGATTTACACTCAAACATTATAACGTTATATTTACTTTTCGTTTTTTTCATGTTACTCTAAATATGTGAAAAAGATATAAAATGAAACTTTAATGTAAGCGTATTCTTATGGCTTCTTATAGAAAAGGGTGGAAATACAATGACAGAACGATTCGTGCTACGTAATGTGAAGCGTGTGAACGGGGAAGAGATTGACATTGTAGTTAAAAATAATAAAATCGCACAGGTGACGAAAGCTGGTGCTGGCGAGGGTGGAAAGGTTCTTGATTACTCAGGTACTTACGTATCGAGTGGTTGGATTGATTTGCACGTTCATGCTTTTCCAGAGTTTGATCCGTATGGCGATGAGGTGGATGAAATTGGCGTTAAGCAAGGGGTAACGACAATTGTTGATGCGGGTAGCTGCGGAGCTGATCGTATTGCAGATTTAGTACAAAGTAGAGAGCAGGCAAAAACGAATTTATTTGCCTTTTTAAATATTTCTCGCATCGGTTTGAAACGAATTGATGAATTATCCAATATGGAATGGATAGATAAAGAGAAAGTAATAGATGCAGTAGAAAAGTATAAAGATGTAATCGTTGGGTTAAAGGCGAGAATGAGTAAAAGTGTCGTTTGTGATAGCGGAATTGAACCGCTGCACGTAGCGCGCTCTTTATCTCGTGAAACATCATTGCCGATTATGGTACATATCGGTTCAGCTCCTCCGCGTATTGAGGAAGTTGTACCTCTTTTAGAAAAAGATGATGTCATTACACATTACTTAAACGGGAAAGAAAATAATTTATTTGATGAAGAAGGCAAACCGCTACCTGTGTTGTTAGATGCAGTGAAACGTGGTGTTCATTTAGATGTTGGTCACGGTAATGCTAGTTTTTCTTTTAAAGTAGCAGAAGCGGCGAAGCGTCACGGTATTGCCTTTAATACGATTAGTACAGATATTTACCGGAAGAATCGTATACACGGTCCAGTTTACAGTATGGCTCACGTTCTTTCGAAATTCCTTTATTTAGGGTATCCGCTAGAAGAAGTAATAGATGCGGTTACGAAAAATGCGGCAGAGTGGCTGAAAAAACCAGAGCTTGGTCGTATTCAAGAAGGGGATATTGCAAACTTAACTTTATTTACGGTGAAAGATGAACCGATTACGTTAATTGATTCAGAAGGGGATCAGCGCGTTGCTGAAAGAAGAATTGATACGAAAGGGGTTGTAATCAATGGGTCATTCATTGAATGCTAAGTACGGCTTAAAAAGAGTGATTAATGCGAGCGGTAGAATGAGTATTTTAGGTGTATCCGCTCCTACAGATACAGTTATGGATGCGATGAAACATGGTGGACAAAATTATGTGGAAATTGCTGATTTAGTAGATAAAGCGGGAGACCATATTGCGAGAATTCTAGATTCAGAGGCAGCGGTTGTTGTAAATTCAGCATCAAGCGGAATTGCGCTTTCTATCGCTGGTATCGTTACAGAAGGAAATCGTCGTAAGAGTGAACGACTTCATCAAGAGGTAATCCTGAAAAACGAAGTGATTATGTTAAAAGGTCATAACGTTCAATACGGTGCTCCTGTTGAAACGATGATTTATTTAGGCGGCGGTAAGCTCGTTGAAGTCGGTTACGCAAATGAAGGGAAAGCAGAGCATATTGAAGATGCGATTGGTGAAAATACAGCAGCGATTCTTTATGTGAAATCGCATCATGCAGTGCAAAAAAATATGATTTCTGTTGAAGAAGCGTGGGAAGTAGCACAGCGAAATAATGTACCACTTATCGTTGATGCGGCAGCTGAAGAAGATATTCAAAAATACGTGAAGTATTCAGACCTAGCCATTTATAGCGGTTCAAAGGCAATTGAAGGACCTACTTCCGGTATTGTCGGCGGTAAACGAAAATATATCGAATGGTTGAAAGTGCAATTACATTGCAGCGGTAGAAGTATGAAAGTTGGGAAAGAAACAACTTTCGGTTTACTTCAAGCGCTTGATGAGTACGGAGTAAAAGAAGATAAGAGTGAGCAAGAAAAAGAGTTGTTACAAGTGCTTATGCCGCTGAAAGAGTTAAACGGTGTAAATGTAACAATCGTTCAAGATGAAGCTGGAAGAGCAATTTTTAGAGCGCGTATTCATATTAACGAGAACGAATTAAATAAAACTGCAAAAGATGTTGTGACCGCGTTACGCGAAGGGGAAATCGCCATTTACACACGTGATTACGGAGTAAGACAAGGGTTCTTTGATATTGATCCACGTCCACTTCAAGGCGATGACATACATGTGATTGAAGAAAAAATGAGAGAAATTGTAGGGGGAAACTAAGATGACAAACATTCAAAAACGTTTTTATAAAGGCCGCGTAGCATTAAATGTATTAGCGAACAATATCCGAAATGCGAAAGACATTTTTGAAGCAGCAGAAGGTTATGTAGTAGTCGGTGTGTTATCAAAAGACTATCCGACAGTAGAAGAAGCAGTAACTGCAATGAAAGCATACGGAAAAGAAATTGATGACGCTGTATCAATTGGACTTGGAGCAGGAGATAATCGCCAAGCGGCAGTTGTAGCTGAAATTGCGAAGCATTATCCTGGTAGTCATATTAACCAAGTGTTCCCTTCAGTTGGAGCGACGCGCGCAAATCTTGGCGGAAAAGATAGCTGGATTAATAGTTTAGTATCACCTACAGGAAAAGTAGGGTACGTAAATATTTCTACTGGTCCAATTAGTGCAGCTGGAGAAGAGAAAGCAATCGTTCCAATTAAAACAGCTATCGCACTTGTACGTGATATGGGCGGGAATTCATTGAAATACTTCCCAATGAAAGGTTTAGCGCATGAAGAAGAATATCGCGCTGTTGCGAAAGCATGTGCGGAAGAAGGATTTGCATTAGAGCCAACAGGCGGAATTGATAAAGAAAACTTTGAAACAATTGTACGTATTGCATTAGAAGCAAACGTAGAGCAAGTTATCCCGCACGTGTACTCTTCTATTATTGATAAAGAAACTGGTAATACGAAAACAGAAGATGTTCGTGAATTACTAGCGGTCGTGAAGAAGTTAGTTGATCAATATGCGTAAGAAAATTGCAGCATTTGGTGAAGTAATGATGCGCCTGCAAGTGCCAGGGTATGAATTGCTATCGCAAGCAAACTCATTAAATTACTCATTTTCAGGTACAGGTGTGAACGTTGCAGCAGCACTTTCTCATCTAGGGCATGAAGGGCTTCTTATTTCAACTTTACCGGAAAATTCGGTTGGAGATGCGGCGGTATCGCACATTCAAAAACTAGGGATTCAAGCACCGTTTATTTCAAGAGGCGGTAAATATGTTGGTATGTACTTTTTAGAAATTGGATTTGGCGCACGTGCAAGCCGCGTTACGTATTCTAACCGATTAGAAAGTAGTTTCAATACGGCGTCTGAAGAGATGTACCAATTTGAAGAAATCGCTAAAGAAATTGATATCGTTCATTTTTGCGGAATTACACTTGCGATGAATGATACTGTTCGTCACCATATGAAATCGTTAGCGAAAGCAGTAAAGGAAAACGGAGGCACTGTTGTCTTTGATTGTAATTATCGTCCATCGCTTTGGGGAGAAGATGGGTATGAACAGGCGAAACCTCATTATGAAGAAATGCTAGGCCTTGCCGATATTGTAATGATGAATGAAAAAGATGCGATGTTTGTTCTTGGAATGAAAACGGAAGAGACGGAGCGAGAAGCACAACTTGTTGATCTTATTCCAAAAGTCGCAGAAATATATAATATCGCTACAATTGCTGGTACACATCGTTTTATTAATAGCGATAATACACACTCACTTCGCGGATTCATATGTAAAGATGGAACGTTCACTTTTGCCAAAACACTTACGTTTTCTGTATATGATAGAATAGGTGCTGGAGATGCTTATACGAGCGGAATTATTCATGGCGAGATAGAAGAGTTTGCACCAGAGAAAGCTGTTTCATTTGCGTCAGCAGCTGGAATGCTTGCACATACAATCGTCGGTGATACGCCAATGTCATCAGAGAAAGATATACTTCGGGCAATGACGGCATCAGTAGGTGATGTAGAAAGGTAGTGGGTGTAACGGTGAACGTAACGAGAAAAAGAGGTCCATTATATTTACAAATTAAAAATATTATTCGTGATCGAATATTGCATGGTGTTTATGCCATTCATACAAATATTCCTTCTGAACCACAATTAGAAGAAGAGTTCAAAGTGAGTAAAATTACAGTACGAAATGCAATTAAAGAGCTCGTTCAAGAAGGGTATTTAGAGAAGAAAAGCGGTAAAGGAACGAAAGTCATTCGAAATACTTCTGCGACAAAGCTTTCAAAGGGAAAGAAATTTACAGAAGTGTTAGTGGAAGAAGGCTATAAAGTACAAAAGAAATTGCTAAAGGCAGAAGTGGTTCATAATGAAGAAGGAACAGTACCATTTCGTTTGTTTGGTAAAGAGAGTTTTCGTATTGAGCGTCTATATGCTTTAAATGATACTCCGTACATTCATTATACGCACTATTTCTCAGCACAAATGGCAAGTACAGACTTAGCGGACTTTGACTTACAATCGCTCTATGATCTAGTCGAGGACCGTGGTATACATTTAGAAAACTTCAGAGATGAATTCGCTGTTGGATTTGCGCCTAATTTCGTTGCAGAAGCGTTAGGCGAAAAAGAGGGAACAGCGTTATTAAAACGTATGCGCTATTCTTACGATGAAGTTGGCGAAGTAATTGAATATAGTGAAGGCTACTACAATACGGAAATGCAGCATTACGTTGTAAATTATGATGTGTAAAAAATGAAGAGGGACTAATTCCCTCTTTTTTTGTAAAAAATTTTCATATCGAAGGGGAATGGGATATGGATATATACTTATTAATCGTCACGTTAATTGCGATCGCAATTGTTATTTTAGGGGTATCATGGTGGAAATGGCATGCGTTTATTAGTTTAACAGTTGCTAGTCTATTTTTAGCTATTATGTCTGGACTGAACTTGACCAAAATTGTTACTGCCTATGAAACTGGTGTTGGTAGTGTACTAGGGCATTTAGTTGGCATTTTGGCTCTCGGAACAATTTTAGGGAAAATGATGTCTGATTCAGGGGCTGGCATGCAAGTAGCAGATTTCTTCATTCGATTCTTCGGGGTGAAAAAATTACCTTGGGCAATGTTATTCGCCGGATTTGTTATAGGTATTCCAGTGTTTTTTGAAGTGGGAATCGTCATTTTATTACCACTTGTTATTTCAATTCGAAAAACAACGAAACAAAATATATTGTTAATTGCGTTACCTGTTATTGCCGGATTATCGATTGTACATGGGCTAGTGCCTCCGCATCCAGGTGCGATGACAGCAATTGGTATTTATAACGCGAATTTAGGAAAGGTACTATTGTATTCATTGATTATCGCGTTACCAACAGCAATAATTGCAGGACCGGTATTTGCAAAGTGGGTACATAAGAGGGTTATACCTGAAAATGAACCGGAGCTTGTTCGAGTTACGACAGTATCTACTGATTTGCCAAGTCGTAAAGCTTCATTCTTTATTATTTTATTACCAGTAGTTTTAATGATTTTATCAGTAGTCGCACCATATATTTCATTACCGAAAAAAATAACTGAATTTTTAGTGTTTGTAGGAAGTCCGGTAATCGCTTTACTTATTTCATGTTTCGCAGCGTTTTATTTGCTTGGTATAAAACAAGGAATTAATAAAAAGGTGATTAAAAAATTAACAGATGAAAGTTTACTACCTGTCGGTTCCATTATTTTAATAATTGGTGCAGGCGGTGGATTTAAACAAATATTAATTGAAAGCGGCGTTGGAACAGCCATCGCTCAAATGGCAGAACATATTTCATTATCACCGATCGTCTTAGCGTTCATGGTAGCGGGATTAATACGAATTGCAACAGGCTCAGCTACTGTAGCATTAACGACAGCAGCTGGAATTGTTTCACCGGTTATTCAGCACATGTCTGGTGTGAATTTAGAATTACTCGTTATTGCAACCGGTGCAGGTTCATTAATGTTTTCTCACGTAAATGATGCAGGGTTCTGGCTTGTAAAAGAGTATTTAGGTTTGACAGTAAAAGAAACGTTTAAAACGTGGACGGTGCTGGAGACATTGTTATCATTTATTGCATTCGGCTTTGCGCTTTTACTTAATATGTTTGTTTAGAAGAAGGGGGTGCCTATTTAAAGGTATCCTCTTTTTGTGTTGGGGCTCTTTTCATGAAACAAGCCCGTTTTTAGGAGTGCCAAGCTTCCGATTTGCCCTGAAAACATAATATAAATGGAATCCCCTCATTTAGAGCAAGACGATCTTGTTATGAATGATACTAAAGGAGGAATAGAGTAATGGGCGAAAAGTGTGAACACAGACATGATGATTGCGACCGCAGACGTGGGTGCGGAGGCGGCTTTGCGCTTCTAATCGTATTGTTTATTTTATTAATCATTATCGGTGCTAGCTGCTTCGGCGGAGGCGGCGGTTCTTGTGGTTACGGCGGTTATGGTGGCTATGGCGGCGGCTATGGTGGATATTGCTGCTAATTATTTAAAAACTATTGAAAATAGCCTTGTGCAATATGCACAAGGCTATTTTATTCATAGTTTAACATGCTGTGACAGTTTGTTAATGTAAAGAGATCGGATTAAGAGGAAGAAAATAATCTCGATAATCCCGAAGAAAGTAAGTACGATGAAGGCCTCTTTTAGTAATGAGAAAGAAAACATGCTTTGTAAAAACTTAATTGCAAATACTGTATGAATACCCGCGATGATATAAGGAACGAAAAATAAAATTCCTAATTGAATCGTTGCAGAACGAAACATTTCGGATTCCGTCAATCCAAGCTTTGTAATCGTAATATACTTCTGTTTTTCACTTGTTAAGTCATTATACATACGGAAATATAAAACGCTAGCTGCACCGATAAAGAAAATAAAGCCGAGAAATGCCCAAATAAAGAAATTCGCAATTGCATGTTCTTTACCGTGAACTAGTTCATCAGTAGCCGTATATATGTAGAAAGGAACTTGCGCTTTCTCTTCTTTATGTTTTTCGTAGAACTCACGTGCATCATCACCAATAGCACGTAACATATTTTTTGTTGGAACCATTGCATTTTCCCAGTTTTCTACGAAGTAGTTATAGATTACGGTCGTTTTAATATGAGGAATCATATCGTCAAAAACATAATCTTGTACAACAATTAAATGGGGGAATGCAAAGGATGGTTCTATCCCTTTATTAATAAATCCTTTAATATGAAATTCTTTTTTATTAGATCCGAGTGCAATTGTATCTTGTTTTGCAAATGGGTTTGAGACAAGATTTAAAAGCTCTGGCGAATGGCGGGAAATAATATAAACTTCTGTAGAATCAAGAGTGATTTCCGGGCGCTTCAATTGTTTAGCAATTGTATTATAATCACTCATTTTCATAAGTAAAATATCTTTTTTCGATGCTGTGTCTTTTAATACTGTAAACTTATATTTCTTGTATTCAAAATTGGCACTCGTAAGCTCAGTTTCAATTGTAGTAATATGCTTTTGTTCAAGGTAATTGTCACTTTCTGATGTATACGTAAAGGGGACAGGATATTGCGTTAGTACGGATGCTTTCGTATTGTTATTAGCAGCAAACAACCCAATAATAATTGTAAATGCAAGTGCAGATAACATGGAAACGATAAAAAGTACATTAATATTACTACGAGTACGAGCAACCAAATCTGAAATCCATAACATATTTATTTGTTTCATATAAAACTTTCTTCGTTTTTTTAAAATGAAGATGAAGAGAAGAAATGTTTGTGAAAAGAAAAAATATGTCCCGATGACTACGAGTGGCAAAATAGATAATATTATAAAGAATACAGATCCATTTTGTACATTTTTTTCCGTTACATAGCCTTGCGGATAACCAGCAATATAATAACATAGTCCTAAACAAGTTAAGGCAAACAATGAGATTATTATAGATGGTCTTTTTTCTTCCGTTTCTTTTTTAGAAACTTTAATTAGTCGAATAGTTTTACGAGTACGAATGAACATCGGTGTAAATGTAGAAACGATGAAAAATAAAATAATAAAAGTTACTGTTGTGACGATAATTGCCTTTGTGGGCCAATATAAGTAGAGGCCTTTCGCACCTGTTAATTTAGAAGTAACTAGTAAGAAAAAGTTAGAAAACACTAGTCCGCCTTGTATACCAACAAAAATAGCTAGTATTCCAATTATCATATTTTCAGTAAATAAAAGTCGCTTTAATTGTTTTTTTGATATACCAAGAACGGTTAATACCCCGAATTGTTGCTTCCTTACATTTAAAAATGTTCCAAGTGAATAAAGCAGGAAGAAGAATGAGAACAAGACAATGACAAACTGGGCTGAACCAGCTAAGTTCATCAGGGTATCTCGTTCTTGATAGCTCTGAATATTTTGTAGGCGCGGATGATATGAATAGACAGCAAATGAAAAGAAAACCATTATAGAAAAAGCACTACTTACAAAATAAGCAAAATATGCTTTAGAATTACGTGAGACATTTTTAAATGCAAATTGCCAAAACGTCATCCACGCCTTCCTCCTAATAATGCTAAAACATCTAATATTTCTTGATAAAACTTCTCGCGATATAGTCCGCGGTGTAATTCATTGTAAAGCCCACCATCTTTAATGAAAATAACGCGGTTACAATAGCTTGCTGCAAATGGATCGTGCGTAACCATTAAAATTGTGGCATCCTCTTCTTTATTTAATTTCGTAAATAGCTCCATTACATCAATTGCTGCTTTCGAATCTAAGTTTCCTGTTGGTTCATCGGCAAGTAGAAGTGAAGGATGATGAATAACAGCACGTGCTACTGCAGTACGCTGCGCTTGTCCTCCAGAAACTTCAAAAATACGCTTGTCCAAAATATGATCAATTCCAAGCTTTTTTGAAATGTTATCAAGCTTTTCGTCCATTTCTTTTAAAGGAACATTATCTAACGTTAAAGGGAGTACGATATTTTCACCGATTGTTAGTGTATCTAGCAGGTTAAAGTTTTGAAAAACAAACCCTAACTCTTGGCGGCGGAAAATAGCTAGTTTCTCTCTACGAAATGTGTGCGGTTTTTTTCCATTAATCACGACATCACCAGAAGTAGGGGAGTCAATTGTAGAGATAACGTTTAAAAATGTAGATTTACCGCTACCAGATGGTCCCATGATAGCAACAAATTCTCCTTTATCTACATGTAAATTTATATTTTTTAAAGCAGTATGAGGGACCTTTCCTTCATACACTTTTGAGACGTTTTTTATGTGTAATACTTCTTCCATAATAATCACCTTTCTATTTTTAAAACTTAATATGTTGTGATAATTTTTGCATATAAAAGGAACGAATTAAAAGGAAAAAGATAATTTCAACCGTTCCAAAGATTACAAGTACAACTGTAATCTCAGCGAATAATGATAGATGTAATATCTCTTGTAACATCTTTGTCGCAAACATCGTATGGATCGATGCCATAATGTAAGGAACAAAGAAAAGAATCGCAAGTTGAATTGTAGCGGATTGTTTCATTTCGACTTCTGTTAAACCGATTTTTGTAATCGTTATATACTTTTCTTGCTCATTTGTTAAATCTGTATACATCCGGAAGTAAAGAACACTGCCAGCTCCGATAAAGAAAATAACACCTAGGAAAGTACCAATTAAGAAAAACGAAGCAACATTTAATTTTGTTTTGTATAGAGAATCGCTCGCTTCACTTGCATGAAACGGTGGATGTTCTGCCTGAATAGCTGCATTGTCATTATCAATTTTTGTTATAAATGCTGAACCGATATTATGTGCCTTTTCCCAATCTGGAACTTTGAAGCTATATACACTCATCTGTTTTGAAGCGGTTGATAAGGCTTCTACATTTTCATCAGATAGTACGAGTAATTGGTATATTAAGCTGTTTGGGAAGGGGTTATAACTTTTATATTCTTTCACTTGTAGTTGTAAATTGTTTTGAGTAAGTGGAAGAGTATTTTTCTTTTCTTTAGTATGAATTGTTCCAATAACTTGATCGTCTAAGTCTTTCATAAGAATATAAGATTCATTCTTATTCACCGTGAGAGTTTCCCAGCTTAATGCTTTAGCAAGTACATTATAGTCACTTTGTTTAATGGCATAATAGAGCTGTGTGTTATCTTCAGCTGAAGATACTTCATATATGTCTGTTTTAAATTTTGTATAAGTAAAGTGCTCTTCATTAAATTTTTGCTCTAACCAGTTTAAATGCTCATCAGCTAACGTATTTTCAGTATGTGATAAATAAGTAAACGGGAAAGGGTTTTGCCTTATTTCATCAAACTTTGTGAATTTCCCAAACCCATATAAGAATGTAATCATTGTAAAAGCGAGTGTCGATAACATCGTCACGATAAAGAGCATGTTAATATTTGTCCGAATCCGAGTTGCTAAATCAGAAACCCAAAGCATGTTAATACGTTTCATATAAAATTTTCTTCTCGTCTTTAATATGCGAATGAGTAAGAAGCTAATTTGTGAGAAGAAAAAATATGTCCCAGCTGCAGCAAGTGATGGGATGACAAATATACAGGAGGCAGCGTACAAAAGCCCAGCGATATCTCCTAGTGACATAAAATATAGTGGGTTAGCTGCTAAAACATATCCAGATATTAAACATATCGCACCAAAGAGAGAGATGAGTACAGATGCTTTTCTTTCTTTTTCTTTTGTTCCTTCTTTTAAAAGACGTACAGCTTTTCTCGTACGGATTAGCATCGGTGTAAAAGATGAGACGAGAATGAAGAGTCCAAGAAAGATAATTATAGTTAAAACGATAGCAGTTGTAGGCCACCAATATAAATATAAACCAGGCACATGCGTAATTTTGGCGGTAACTAATAAAAAGAACTGTGAAAAGACAAGGCCAAATTGAATGCCGAAAAATATGGATAGGCCACCAATTAGCATGTTTTCTAGAAATACGAGCCTCTTTAATTGCTTTGGAGATATGCCAAGTACTGTTAAAATCCCGAACTGTTTTTTTCGTACTTTTAAGAAAGTACCGATTGAATATAGTAAAAAGAAAAATGAAAAGAATACAATGACAACTTCTGAGATTGTCATTAATATGTTCAGAGCAGCATTCACGCCTGTCATATGCAATTTAGGATGAAATAAATAAACTGCAAACGAGAAAAAAATTGCAATGGAAAACGCACTGCTTACAAAATAGGCGAAATAAGCTCTGGCGTTCCGCGTCACGTTTTTAAATGCAAATTGCCAAAATGTCATTCACCTAAACCTCCTAATAGAGTTAATGTGAAAGGAGTATGAGGAGGGTCCGCATACTCTTTTCATAAAGCTCACCTTTTGCTTATTTAAAACTTAATATGTTGCGATAATTTTTGCATATAAAGTGAACGAATTAATAGGAAAAAGATAATCTCAACCGTTCCAAAAATCACAAGTACAACCGTAATTTCAGCGAACAATGATAAGTTAATAATATCTTGCAACATCTTTGTCGCAAACATCGTATGAATAGAAGCCATAATGTATGGAACGAAAAATAAGATTCCAAGTTGAATGGTCGCTGAACGCTTCATTTCTGATTCTGTTAAGCCAATTTTCGTAATCGTTACATATTTTTCTTGCTCGTTTGTTAAATCTGTATACATACGGAAGTACAGTACACTACCAGCTCCAATAAAGAAAATGATCCCAAGGAATGTACCAATGAGGAAGTAGGAAGCACTTCCGGATTTGATTCTGTATAAAGAGTTACCTGATTCAAAAATACGAACGAGAGATCCTTCGTGCTTGATACTCGCGCGGTCTTTATCTGCTCGTTTTACAAACTCATCAGCAATAGCATATGTATTCTCCCAGTTTTCTACGTTGTAATTATAGACTGTCACATGTTTAGTGTTAGTTGGTAAATTGTTAACGGCAGAATCAGATAAGACTAATGTTTCATAAGCAAAAGTAGAAGGGAGGGTATTATCTATTTTGATCCCTTTTATTTGTAGCTTATAATTTGTATTAGCGAGTGTAATATGTGTTCTATTGTAATTTGGATCGAATGCACTAAACAATGGGACATATGCCGCTCCAGATAATACATATGTTTCATTCTCATTTATAAATAGTTTTTGTAATTGTAATGACGTAGCGAGCTTATTATAGTCACTTTGCTTTATGGCATATGTGTCATAATAAATTTCTGTATTATTTTTCGCTTCTACAGGCGTAGCGTATAAATCTACTTTAATTTTGTCGTAAGAGAATTGCCCATCTTCTAATTGTTTTTCTAGCCAATTTAAGTGCTGGGAAGTAAATGGATTCTCATCAAATGAGAAATATGAAAATGCGAATGGTGAATTTCGTTCAACATCAAGTTTCATAAATTTCCCGAACCCATATAAAAATGTAATCATCGTAAAAGCAATTGTAGATAGCATTGCCACAACGAAAAGCATATTAATATTTGATCGAATGCGGCTAGCTAAATCAGAAATCCAGAGCATATTAATACGCTTCATATAAAAATTCCGTCTCTTTTTCAACAGGTGAATGAGCAAGAAACTAATTTGCGAAAAGAAGAAATATGTTCCGATTGAAACGAGTGCCGGAATGACGAAAATACTTGAAAGCATATAAACCATTCCTATTTGTGGGCTTATTGATACGAAATATATTGGTTTGCTCGCTAAAGCGTAGCCACCTATTAAACAGATAGCACCAAATAGAGAGATAAATATGGATGGTTTTCTTTCCTTTTGTTTCCCAGCATTAGTTTTTAAAAGGTTTACCGTCTTTTTCGTACGAATTAGCATAGGTGTAAATGAAGATACAGCGATAAAGAGACCAAGAAACACAATCGTTGTTAAAATGAAAGCATTCGTAGGGATATATAAATATATCCCTGGTAGATGTGTAATTTTCGCTGTTACTAATAAGAAAAACTGCGAAAAGACAAGTCCAAACTGCATACCGAAAAAGATAGATAACATACCAATTAACATATTTTCAGTGAAAACGAGTCGATGTAATTGCTTTTTTGATATACCTAAAATAGATAAAATACCAAATTGCTTTTTACGAACTTTTAAAAACGATCCGATTGAATAGAGTAGAAAAAAGAACGAGAACAAAACAATAACAACTTCTGAAAAAATCATTAATCCTGAAACTTCAGAGATCATATTGGAATTTTGTAATTTCGGATGAAATAAATAAACAGCAAACGAAAAGAAAACAGCAATGGAAAAGGAACTGCTTAAAAAATAGGCAAAATAAGCTCTTGAGTTGCGCGTTACATTTTTAAATGCAAACTGCCAAAATGTCATAATATATGCCTCCCGTTAGCAGGCCGATATGTAGTCTTATTGCAAAAAATGTATGAGAGTGAGATCTCATACATTTTGCTAGCATATGTTACGATCATGCTTCGGTCACCTTCTCCGTGTTTTCTGCTTGATTGTTTGCAGCGTTGTGGAAGATGATTTTAATCGTCGTTCCTTTACCAACTTCAGAGTCTAGTTTCACAGAGTGACCTAAATAATCACAAATTTTACTTACAATATAAAGCCCCATACCGGTAGATTCTCCGAATGCACGACCATTTTTCCCAGTGTAAAAAGGTTCAAATACTCTTCGAATATCTTCTTGCGGAATACCAACGCCTTCGTCACGAACTTCCAAAATAATATCTTTACCATTGCGATAAGCGGATAAGAAAACTTTCTTTCCGCGCTCACCAGAGTAGCGAACTGCATTTGTCATTAACTGATAAATGATGAACTTTAGCCATTTCGCATCAGAAGCAACTTTTAAATCTGAATGAACTTCTAAAACGGGGAAGACCCCGTTTCGAATGAATAATTCTTTCAATCCGTTAATATTTTTTGTCACAGCATCTTTTAATGAAATCGTCTCAACATGGAAGTCTTCATGGAAGTTGTTTAACCTTGCCATATATAAAGCCATATCGAGTCCTTGATTTAATCGTTCTAATTCTTTTTTGAATTTTGGGATTAAATGTTCATCTTCCATTTCAAGCACCATAAGCTGCATAACAGAAACAGGCGTTTTCATTTGATGTACCCAATGATTAATAAATAACTGGTGTTCTTGCTGCTTTACTTCGAATGTTTGTAGGTCTTTTTGGAATAGACGATATTGCGTACGAACGAGCTCGTTTACACCGTGTGGCATAGGAGCAGTTGCTCTTTCAATAAACGCATCTTCCAGTTTCTCTGGTGGTTCACTTAATCTGTGATACATTCTACGGTTACGAACGTAACGATAAGCGAGAAAACAGATGAATAAGTATAAGCTTAAAACGATGAAGTAAAACTTATTATTTTGAAATCCGTCTACTGCATCATAAAGAACGAAAATGATTCCGAAGTTTAATACATATAGTAGGAAAAATGCAAAATGATCACGTAAAAATAACTTCATGCTTATTCACTCCAAGTTGCGTTAAAACGATATCCAAGTCCACGTACTGTTTCAATAGCATTTTCAATACCAAGCTCATTGAACTTTTTACGAAGACGCGTGATGTTTACGTTTAATGTATTTTCCTCAACGAAGCTTTCGTCGTCCCAAAGAGCGGCTAGTAAATCTTCACGACTCGCTGTACGCGGGAATTTAGATAATAACATTTCTGCTAAAATAGCTTCTTTCTTCGTTAAAAGAACTTGCTCAGCGCCGAAATGAATTTCTGGACGCTCAGGGAATAGTTTTAGTCCTTCAACTTCAACGATACGTTCAGAAATATTTGGTGCATAATCACCATAAATACGGCGTAATTGACCTTTGATTTTCGCCATTACAACGTCATAGTGGAACGGCTTCGTAATATAATCGTCCGCACCGCTTTCAATCGCCATAATTTGTTCCATTTCACCAGCACGTGCCGAAATGAAAATAATTGGACAAGTAGATTCATGACGGATTTGACGGCACCAGTAGAAACCATCGAATTTTGGTAAGTTTACATCAAGTAAAACAAGATGTGGTTTCACTGCGTTAAACGATTCCATAATATCATCGAAGTTCTCCGCAACAACAGCATCATAGCCATATTTTTGAATGTGAGATTGTAGTAATGATGAAATATTTGGATCGTCTTCAACGATTAAAATTTTATACATATGTATATTCCTCCTAAAAAAAACAATTGTAGCTATAGTGTACCATGTGTTTCTCGTCTTTTCATTATGTTGAAATATAAGCTAGGTAACAGTATAGGTTAAAAGTGAGAAAAGTAAAAAGTATTATAGAGATAATTGAATTTATTTTCCTTTTAAATAGATGAAACTTCATAAAAAGTAATATATTTTTTATGAAATTTGGAACTTTATTTTGCTTACTGTCCAATATATAGTGAGAACATCGTTAAGGAGGGGGTACTACTTGGCAAGTAATGAAGATATGCATATCTGGATAGAACGTTTATTAAAAGGCGATGAGGAGGCTTTTGAATTTATATTTGATTTAACGAGTCAGAGAATATATGAAACTGTCTTCGCTATAGTTAAGAATCGGCATGATACAAATGAAATCGTAAATGAAATTTATTTTCAACTTTGGAAATCTATTTCGACATATGATCAATCTAGACCGTTTTTATTTTGGTTGAATGGAATTGTTTACAAACAGATTAGTCAGTGGAGAAAAAATATATGGAAGAGGATGCGCTTATTTGAAAAACAACAATTAAGTGATGATCCAGTTGTAGAAGTTCCAGAAAGAGTATTAATAAGAAAAGAAACAGAAGAGCAGTTATTAATGGTGATACAAGAACTTCCATTTAAATTTAGAATAGTAATCGTGTATCGCTTTTACCACGATTATACGTATGAAGAAATTGCAGAACTATTACAAATCCCTATAGGAACAGTAAGGTCTAGAATTCACAGAGCGTTAGAAAAAATTCGGAATCAATCTAGCATAGAAATAGATGAGGAGGAATCTAATTCAAATGTCGTTTTCAAATGAATTTAAAAAAGCAATGAAACAAGAGGTCCCTAAAGAAGTTAAAGAGCATGCTTATCAATCCTTTAGTCAAATGTATAAAAAAGATAGCAAAAAGAAAACGAAAAAGAAATTATTAATAGCGGGTTTAATAGCGGCTGTTATTATACCGACGAGTACAATGGCATTAAACAATTCTTATTTTGCAAAGCCAGAGGTAAAGTTAAATGAAATGATTGGTGAAGAAGTTAAAAAGGATGCTGCGAATGGGAAGTCTATACAGTTAAACGAAAAAGTAGTGGATAATGGTATTACTCTTCATGTAAAAGAAATGTTAATTCAAGATGCTAAAATACTTGTTTACTATCGATTTGAACAACAAGATGGATCGCTTGTTCCTTATAAATTTAATACAACTGGGCTCGATATTACATCTGATGGTAAAGAAGACGGGAAACAAGTAGAGAGCCCGCATTATAAAAATAAGAAATTTAATGCTGTCCAATATTTGCATTTTCTTAGTAACACGCATATGGATAATTATCAAAAAGATCGTATTGGTAATCCGGATGCAATAGAGAATAGTACATTGTATTTAACGAATCAAGCGGGGGAAAGTTTTGAGACGGTTTTAGCTGATCATGATAAACCAGAGGGAGTAATGGTTTTTGAACCGTTAGAAGGTGAAAAATTCCCAGAGCTTTTATTTATAAATATTAATATTAACAGAGTTGGAGGAACGGAAGGAACTTGGACAACGAAAATTCCAGTGGACATGGCGCATAAAACTGTCCAGAAGGATTCTACAAAGAGTGAGTAATTTCTTACTCTATTTAATGGAATCCGAACTGGGTGCGTGAAAGCATGATTAGTTATTGGTTAGATGAATTCGGAACGATAGTAGGTATGTCCTTTATTATAAGTTTGATTATCTTTTGGATTTCTTCGTTTGTTAATAAAATGATAAAAATTAAAAGAAGCTCTTCCTTTGCTAGAAGAGCTTCTTTTAATTTTTATCACGCGTATTTCTTACATCTTTACAGTTTTACTCTATAAAGTAATTGACGTAGGTCAAAAGTGAAAAAAGTAAAAAGGGCCTTATATATAATTGACAATTGACTGAAATCATTTTAACATTTAGATAAATATCTAAATGTCTAATTATCGAAAGGAAGAAAGACATTGAATCAAGCATTTAAAGCATTAGCAGACCCGACAAGGCGAAAAATTTTAGACTTATTAAAAGAAGGCGATTTAACAGCTGGGGAAATTGCTGAACAATTCAATATGACGAAGCCAAGTATTTCTCATCATTTAAATGCACTTAAAAATGCTGAACTTATCCAAGATGAAAAAAGAGGACAATTCGTTATGTACTCTTTAAACACAACTGTATTTCAAGATTTATTGACTTGGGTGTTTACGTTTACGAATAAGGGGGAAGAGGGGAAATGAAAAAACATCTTTTCGCAATTATATTAATTCTTATAACTTGTATAGCTTGGGCGTTTGCTTGGCCGAATTTACCGGATACTATGATAATTCATTGGGGGACTGAAGGTGCGAATGGTTTTACTTCCAAGTTGAATGCAATGCTGTTGCTACTTGGAATTATGATTTTCACTTATATTTTACTAACAGTCACTCCTAAAATTGATCCTAAGAAAAAGAATTATGATAAGTTTTCTAGAAGTTATATGATAATGAATTATAGCGTATTAGTAGTATTATTTTTAGTAAACATGCTCGTAATTGGGGTGGGATTAGGTTATGACATTCCGATGAATAGTACACCGTATATTATTGTTGGTCTTTTATTTATAGTCATCGGCAACTATTTACCACAATGTAAACCAAACTACTTTGTAGGTATAAAAACACCTTGGACATTAAGTAACGAGGAAGTGTGGAGGAAGACGCATCGTTTTAGCGGAAAGGTTTTTGTAGTATTAGGAGTTATTATGATGTTAAGTATTTTTGCTCCAGCAGCATGGAAAGCATTCTTAATAATTGGGATTATTATTGGAGCAGTAGGACTAACGATGGGATATTCTTATGTCGCTTATAAAAAAGAACTAAAAATGTAGAACAAAGCTGCTTTTTCTTTCATGGAAAAGCAGCTTTGTTTTTTATAATTTCTTCAAAACCGGTATCCAAATTTCACTTTTGAAGTTTGGGGAGGTTACATCTTTCTGTTCATTCCACAATATTTCCGGTCCTTTCGCTAGTTCATAGTTTGAGGAAGGGAACCATTCGGAATAAATACGCCCCCATACATTTTGTAATGCATCAGGAAATGGACCGACAGCTTCAAATATAGCCCATGTTGAAGCTGCGACTTCTTTAAAATCAATTTCGTGTGTAAGGTTGTCTTCAATATACCGCATTGCCGCATTCATGTTTTTAAGTGAATCCATACTATGACCTCCTTTGTATATAGAATAGCAAGAATGAAATAGCTACATCCGACATTTCGTGCACAACTTTGTAGGATGCATTTTTAACCTTACAAAAATGTAATGTTCCTGTAAGGAGAATGAATGGATGGCATGATATCCCAATGTTATAGTAACAAAGTACTTTAGCTCATTAGGTTAAATTGTGATTCCTCTGCTTTTAGGCCTTACATAACTGTCATGTTTGTGTAAGAAACATCGATAGTGGCAAGAGTAGAGAGTGTATATAGTTGAAAATAGAGAATAGAAGAAATGAGGGATGTCGAGATGAAAACAGTGTTAGAAGCAAAAAATATTGAAAAAGTATATGACACAGGTGGGAATAAATTTGCAGCTTTAAAAGGTATTAACTTACAAGTAAAAGAAGGGGAGTTCGTTGGAATTATGGGACCTTCTGGTTCGGGTAAGACGACTCTTTTAAATGTTCTTTCTACAATTGATAATGCGACGAACGGTGAGATTTTAATTGATGGAAAAGACATCGTGAAGATGAACGATGATAAGCTGGCGTTGTTCCGCCGTGATCATTTAGGTTTCATCTTCCAAGATTATAACTTATTAGATACGTTAACGGTGAAAGAGAATATTGCGTTACCTCTTGCGTTATCAAAGGTGAAAGCGAGTGAGATTGATCGCCGCGTTCTTGAAATCTCAAAGAAATTCGGCATTGATCATATTTTAAGTCAGTTCCCATACCAAGTATCTGGTGGACAGAAGCAGCGCTGCGCAGCATCGCGTGCGATCGTTACAAGTCCTAGTATGATATTTGGGGACGAGCCGACTGGAGCACTTGATTCTAAATCAGCGACAGATTTATTAGAAAGTATGAAGTCGTTAAATGAATATGATAACTCTACAATTTTAATGGTAACGCACGATGCATTTGCGGCGAGTTATTGTAAACGAGTTATTTTCATTAAAGATGGTGAGTTATATAAAGAATTACACCGCGGTGAATCAACACGTAAACAGTTCTTCCAAAAAGTCGTTGACGTAATGTCTTCTATTTCTGGAGGTATGGCTGATGACCTTATCTAGCATTGCCCTCCGCAACATACAGCGGAACTTTAAAGACTACTTTGTATATTTTGCATCTATGATATTTAGCATCGTCATCTATTTTACATTTAAGGCGTTGCAGTATAATTCACAAATGGAAAAAGCTGCGGAAGGTTCTAAAAAAATTAGCGGTGCATTTCAAGTTTCAAGTGTTATGCTAATCATCTTCGTAGCGGTGTTCATTATATATTCGAATGGTTTCTTTACACGAAAACGTAAAAAAGAAGTTGGGCTATATTCGTTACTCGGTATTCGTAAAAAACAAATCGGTAAAATGCTCTTTTATGAAAATATGTTAATGGGATTAATGTCTTTAATTATAGGGATTGCGATTGGTAGCGTCCTTTCAAAATTATTCCTTGAACTACTAGTAAGTATGATGGGGTTAAATTTAAATGTTCATTTTGAAGTACCGATGGCTGCAATTGTGGATACAGCAATTATTTTCTTTGTGATTATATTGTATACATCACTTCAAGGGTATCGTTTAATTTATCGATTTAAGCTAATTGAACTTTTCCGCGCAGAACGTGAAGGAGAAGAAATGCCAAAAGGATCAGTAATTATGGCATTAATTTCAGTTTTCTTAATCGGTTCAGGTTATTTCTTAGCGTTAATGTATGTGAAGGCACTTAAGTATGCCGACTTTATGGTAGTCGCACTTTACATTTTACTGGCGACAGTAGTAGGTACGTACTTACTATTTATGTTCTTTACAGTATTCGTATTAAAGCGTGCAAGAAATAATAAATCATCGTTTTATAACGGTATGAATATGGTAACGACGTCACAGTTACTATATCGTATTAAAGGAAATGCAAAGTCACTTGCGACAATTTCTATTTTAAGTGCAGTAACATTAACAGCGGTTGGTACGTCAGTTACGATGTATTACAACACATTTACGCAATCAAAAGTAGCTGCGCCGTACAGTTATTCTTATGAGAAAAAAGATGAAGAGCTTGATAAGAAAGTAAATGCGATTTTTGCTGAAGAGAAGGCGAATCACCCTGTCAAAGATCAATTTGAAATTGAGACGGTTCCTGTAAAAGGGAAGTTTGAAGGGGAGAAAGTGGACTTCATTCTTAATCTAAACTACACGATTTCAGAGAAATATCAGTTTATGTCTCAGTCCGAATTTAATAAACTTGCTAAAAAAATCGATGCAGAAACAGTGAATGTAGCTACTGGTGAAGCATTTATATATGATAGCTCTTATATTGAAGGGTATGAGTTTAGCCCTGGGTATAAAGGAAGTGAAGCAGTATTCCAAATTGGCAATGAAACGAAGACATTAACGATTCAAGGTGCAAATAATACAGCAATTACGAACTTAGGTGAATTAGTGATTGTCGTTTCAGATGAAATGTATGAACAGGCGAAGCAAGCATTTGGAACACGTACTGTAAAAAATATTGATGTAAAAGATGAAAGAAACAGTAAAGTGTTAACAGAAAAGTTAGCAAAAGTGATGCCAGCTGGTGAATCAGAAATGGTACCACTATTTAGAGATTTCTATACTGGTTTCCAGATGGGGCTTGAAGGAACGGGACTTATGATGTTCATCGGAATGTTCTTAGGACTTGTATTCTTACTAGCAACAGGCTCTATTATTTACTTTAAGCAATTAACTGAAGCAAATGCAGATCGTGAGCGTTACGTCGTACTTCGTAAAGTTGGTGTAACGAAACAAGAAATGAAAAAAGCTATTGCAAAACAAGTAAGCTTTATCTTTGCGATTCCGTTAGTAATTGGAATCCTGCACAGCTTATTTGCACTAAAAGGTTTAGCAAACTTATTACCATTTGAAATTATGATTCCGCTCCTAATTAGTATCGGAGTATATGGCGTCATTTATATCGGATATTACTTCTTAACAGTTCGATCTTATTATAAGATTGTGAGCGCGAAGTAATAGACGGTAGCTGTAAGGAAATAAGAACTATAAAATAGTGATTCACCTAATTTTTTAGTCAGGTGAATCACTATTTTTTGTTTTGATAAGTGCTAGTGAGAGATAAAACAAATAACATTTGAGGAGGGAGTAGGCATACAGGATTTGTGTACTGCAAGTCTGTCATTCTTATTATATTAATAAAGTGATGTAAATGGAGTGTTACATATTACTTGATGGGAATAGCATGAATTTTATAGACATAATTAATGCGCATCAATTATGTCTATAAAACTAAAGGTATGTTTATAGTCAAAGGTATCTATGCATATTACATAACGCCTCAAAGGGTTTATTTCAATTACAGTCATACATATTGTGGGAAAATAACCCTCTTCATAATAAGTGATTAATATTTCTTTTTCGGAAATGAATGACTGTAATAGAAGATCTTCAATCCGCTCCCTATCATTTTGTGGTGATACTCTTATTGGTCCTTTAATAACCTTGCGTGTGCCAGCAGATTGTTCAGGTGTAATAGTCATTTGAATCACTTTCGATGTACCTCTATCCTTTGAGATATTTGCGCTACTCATGCCTTATATTCTCCTAACGATATATTTTCTGTATCTTTCTGGCCTAGGAAGAACAGTTACTATTTAATTACTATTAATTTAAGCGCTAAATTTCTTATGTTCTTGAACTGAATACACTGTATAAAAAGTCTATTTTGAGAAGTAGTCTGCTATAAAACTTATATAATAAAGAAATTATGGCGAATTAGCTTAGTATTAAAAAATTATCAAATTTATTAACTTATTTATAGTAATTTATTTGTCATTATTGTACTTTTTTGAAGGGGCTAGAACTTTATTAGTATTAAGGAGAATAAAGGCGTGTAAAGATGTTAGAAAGAATATAAAAAAGACGAAACAAATTGATTAATTTTGAGGTGGGGGTATTAGCGCTCACAAATAGCGGGATAAATTGAAGTGGTGAATTTTGTAGATAGGTGAGATGGTATTACACGTATCTCACCTAGTGTTAAGAAAATGCTGCTATATTACGGTATGATTTTCACGATATTGTCTAGGAGTCATACTAGTGATTTTTTTGAAGACTCTTTTGAAATAACTTTGGTCATTAAAATTAAGCCAGGTACAAATATCCGATAATGGATACGTCGTTAATGTTAATAACTTTTTTGCTTCCTCTACTCGTTCTCTTTGAACATACTCACTTAAAGGAATCCCTACTTCTTTTTTAAACAATTTAGATAAATAGGTAGGAGAAATATCTAAAAGGTTAGCAAGATCATTAAGAGATATTTCATCGTAAATATGTTTGTGAATATGATTTAGGCATGTAGTTATTGAATTAGAATATGCTTGATTACTATATTCTTTAACACGTTCTGCAAAAGTACATAAGGCATCTTCAATTAATCTATTTACGGAGTACATGTTATCTAGTTTTTCAATGGTTTGGATATATAAAGTACCAAGTGAAAAAGCAATATGTGATGGAAGATTACCAGCTATCGCATATCGAATAGCTAAAGTAATTGCGATAATACCATTGTTTTTTTGGTTTCTGAGTTGATCTCCTTTTGATGAAATCGCCGCATCCTCTTGTGGAAATGAATACGCATATTGTATTACTTTTTCTTTATTTCCTTCTTTAATTGCTGAAAAAAATTTACGTTCCAATGATATGTCATAATTTTGCGGATCATGCCGGCGACGTTTTGAAATATATAAATCAGGATTTACAATTTTGTAAGAAACATCTTCTAGTAATTTATTTTTTTCCCAAACAATATCTCTATCTAATTTTTCATTGAAAACTACGTAATGTAACCAAATACTTATATCAATTAGAGTACTTTTTTTAATCTCGGGTAGAAATTGATAGTAGTCTATTCCTTTTTGTATATTAGTACAATTAAAATATTCCATAAGTTTGATGGCCATTTCATCTGATACCTTTGGATAGGTAGTGGGGCCGACTATTATAGTTCCTTTTACATGTTCATGATTTGTTATATGGATACTAATGAAATTCTCAAGATACTTATTTCCTTTGAAAATTGGAAAATTACAAGGAGTGTTTTCTTGATAAATTTCATTAAGATGTTCTTCTTTAGAAGAATAAAAGGGACTACCAATCGTATGAGAAGTAGATTCATATACAATTTTTTTATCAGTAGATAGAAACTGAACAGGAACATGAAATGTACTATGTACAAGATCACATAAGTGCTGTAGGTCGATGGAATTATTCATTATTTTCTCCTTTTAAATAGTTTTGAAATACCACATATTCATACTTAGATCTACATTCATTTCTATAAGATATAAATTTCTTATTATTTTAATTTTTTACTTACATGAAAAGAATTACATATATTGGATAGGAATGAAAGGTGATTTACAGATTAATTTCCACAGATGTTGTGTGAAAATAGACGTAGCAATGGTACCTTCCATAAAATTTATTTTTATATCCATTATACCAAATTAATAAATATAAAAGAGATATTTATATATGGAATATGAAATGTTTTATGTATAAGAATGATAGATAATGCTTTTTCATTCTTCATAAAATCTTAAGAAATCTCCTCAATTTTTGTTAAGAAACGATAGTTATACTTAGAAACAAGTTAAAAACTATTGAACGAATGGGGAGAGATTTACATGCAACTCATAACATTCTTACATGAATTTATTAAACATCCGAAACATACTGGTGCAATTGCGCCAAGTTCAAAAATATTAGCAAAGAAAATGGTAGATGTAATTGATTTCAATAGAGCGAAATGCATCGTAGAGTTAGGGCCTGGTACAGGTGTCTTTACGAAAGAGATTATGAAGAGAAAGAAGAAGGAAACAATATTTCTTCTGATTGAAATTAATGAAGTGTTTTGCAAAGAGTTAACGAGAATGTTTAAAAATGAGCAGAACGTCATTGTTGTACACGGTTCAGCTGAAAATATAAAAAAATATATGGAAGAGTTCAATATAGAATGCATTGATTACGTCTTATCGGGATTGCCTTTTACTTCTTTACCAGAAGAGGTTTCAAAGCGTATTTTAAATAATGTGATGGAAGCCATACATGAGAACGGTGAATTTATTACATTTCAATATTCACTTGTGAAAAAGGGATTTATACAGCATTTCTTTCCTGAAATTACATTGAAAAAAGTGTGGTTAAATGTTCCGCCGGCTTACGTCTTTAGCTGCAAAAAAGAATTACGGAGGGCGTATGCATAATGGAATTACATGAATTATTATCATACATTGAGCAGTACGGTTATTGGGCATTATTTTTTTGTTTATGGCTCGGGATCGTCGGTATGCCAATTCCAGATGAAATGATTGTAATGAGTGGCGGTTTCGTATCATCATTAGGCATATTAAATGTAATTCCCGCTTTTGCCTTAACATATTTAGGTGTTGTATCAGGGCTTTCTTTAGGTTATATATTAGGAAAAGTATTTGGTACGAAAGTACTTGATAAGCTAATGAAAAAGAAAAAAGCAAAATATCTTTTAAAATCGCAACAGATGGTTGAAAAATACGGTCAGTATGCGTTAGTTACAAGTTATTTCATACCTGTTGTAAGACATATTGTGCCGTATTTAGTTGGAATGAATAACATGTCATTTAAGACGTATGCTTTATATTCCTATACGACAGGGTTCGTTTGGACACTTGTTTATTTTGTGCTCGGTTCTTTATTTGGACAACATATTGAAAGTATTGTAGCAGTTGCGATAAAGTATGGCGCGTATTTTGGCGGGATTGTTTTTGTTGTTGCAAGTGGTATTTATTTGTATAAGCAAAGAAGAAGTACAGTGATGAGTAAGTAAATAGACTAAAGGTTTATGCTTATTGAGAGTAGTATAAAAGGGAGAGTTATTTTGTAAAATAACTCTCCCTTTTAATGTAATAGCTCCTTATTACTTACATTAGGTGTTGTTTGAAATACAGTTATATAAATTGTTAATATGATTGTATTGATCAGATTAGCTAGTATAGTCATAAAATCACTTGATGGAGTGATAAGAACAAAGATTGAAAGTGCGGCAGAAGCAAGTGGAATGAACTTTTGTATCGTAGTTAACTTTCCACCGTTATGAAGCTTCGAAGATTGAAAGAAGCAAAGTAAGAAAATAAAGGATGTAAATACTAATCCTAAATATCCCCATCCATCCTCAATATACCAAGGTAAAAAGCTCATTCTTGATGTGAAAATAAATAAATTGAATACTAAGGTGCTAATGATTAACGTATTTAAAATCGTGATATTTGTCTGTTTTTTCATTTGAATTATACTCCGAAATTTATTTTATCCCGTATTAAAGGGCAGTAAAATTCCCACTGATTAAAGTTTTACTTTATTGAGATGTTTTTGCCATTTCCATAAATCGCTGTTCAATTTCATCCAAATCGAATGAATGGCATATTCTGCGGTCTTCTTTATCTAAAATTCGATAATGTTGAGATAAAATATTTTGTTGTATTTGATAACCGTTTAATTCTTTTATTTGTCGCCACCACATTTTTCCGCCTAATGTCTTCGGGAAGTTTGTATTGTAGTGTGTAAAAGCGATTGTTTTTATAATTTCATTCACATCATCTCCGAATGTCATTTGGACTGTATCGCACTGTTCGAAGAGTGTTACGACACAAACTGCACCTGACCATGTTAGGGTGCGTCTTCCTTTTTCAATTTCCACTAATGTTTTCTTCGATAAACCAATAATTTCTGACATTTTATCTTGTGATAAATTATTTTCAACACGGATGAGTTTTAATTTTGAATTAACGAGTTCAATAAATTTTTGTTTATCCATAATACGGCTCCTTTTTTGTTATAGTGTAAAATTACACTGAAGGTGTAATTTTGTCAATTGTAGTGTGAAGAATTCTTTTTATGTTTCTTGAGCTTACTAATTAATATTTCACTTTTAGTTTAAGAAAATATTAAGAAATCAAATGAGTTTTTATTAAGGAATACGCTCTATACTTAGGAACATCTTAAAGAAAACATAATGAAAGGCGGAATATAGATGAAAAGATTTATTTTTGGATCACTACTTGTTATTGTGGCAGGAGCTATATATTTATTAAATGGGAGCGCTAAGCTAGATCAAATGAATCCCTTTCTTGATATAGAGGATTATTATGCAGTGATTGATAATGATGGCAAAGAGTTAGGTGGAAATAAAGGTCGTGAATATAAAGTGAAAGCTTATGATGAAAGTGGGAAGGAAAAAGAAGTTACAATTAACGGAGTAGATGAATTGCTAAAAGGTTCATACTGGCATGTGCTCACGAGTGGCAAGTTCTTACATGATAAAGTGCAAGTAACGATAGATAAAATTCCTGATGGGGCGAAGGCTAAGTTAGGACTGTAAGTATAAAACCGATTCTCAATGAGAGAATCGGTTTTGTTATTTTATGGTAAAATATAGAGGGGAGGAGTGAGAGTTGTGCTACTCATTGTTAGCCTTATATTAATTGGGATTATGTGTAGTATGAGAATAGTATCCTTACATATGATAGAGCGGCAAAAGATAGAAGAACGATATGTATATTGTCCAAAATGTGATTCGAAAATTAGAAGAGGAAATTCGGCTCCTTTTTGTTCGAAATGCAATGTAATATTTTAACTATATTAAATCCAAAATCACTTTGTATGGTTTTGGATTTTTTATGTTGAAAAATCACAGTGCGATTTCAGAAAAATGAAAGAGAAAATGATGTTCTCTTTTGTTTTTTTAGTTAAAATGAGGTGTGCATAACAAGGATATTTTAAATGGAGTGCTATATTTGGGAATTCTTATCATAGTAGGGTGCCTATTGATAGGCATCATTTTTATTGGTTTAAGTATGTATAGGCTTGTAAAAGAAATAAAAGAAAAAGATTCAAAAAAAGGTAAATGGACAGTAGTGGCACAAAGTATTCTAGAGCTATTTTGTGATCCGCTGCACGGAGCACCGTTCTACTTTTTAGTTGGTGCGCTCTTTTTTGTAGTGGGGCTTTTATTGCTCTCTATGGGAATGGGCTGGGTTGAAATTGATTAGTTGGCGTTAGAGCATTAATTATATACAAGTATGTAAGAGGTATATTAGTGAAAATATTTTATAGTCGTAGTATTAAGAAGGAGAGAGTAAATGCCAATTATAAGAGATATCCAATTAAGTTTTCTAAAAAGAAAAGAGCATATAAGTAGTTTAGAGACATTAAAATTAACATCTTCAAGCAACTATGAAGAAATATCTTTTTTTAAAGAAACGAGCTGTATTACTTCTTTATACGAGCGGCATATGTCAAAGTTAAGAACAGACTATGAAAAAGTTATCTTGATTTACTGTGTGGATGATATTTCATTATTAAATCAGTGGGAGAAGAAATATCGAATTTTTCCTGGATATATGAATGTGTTTGTAGAGTATGAGAATGTAAAGGATTTTCCATATTTATCAGATAGAGAGAAAAAAGAATTAGCCCTTCAAATCGTTCATACTGAAATGAAGAGTTTAGCTGTGGAATGTGATTGGGATATAGAGATGTTAGAAAAAGCATACAATAAGGTACTGAATTTGGATTATAAAAATGAACTTGTATATATAAAGAAGAGTAGTCCAAATAAAAAATATGTATGTAGTATAATTTGGCAGCATGAAGTGGCTTATGCTGATATGTACTTAGAAATAAGGGAGTATAGAACGAGACGATTAATCAAAAAGGAAAAGCTTATTAGAGAAGAAGATATGTATAAAATGTTTAATCATATTAGTGACGTGGCTTGGAAGTTAAAGCATAAAGTGATGTTGATGAACGACAAAGGGAAAACTATATGGATGTTAACCTTTTTAGAGAAAAACGAGCCAGATAATTTAGTTTGGAAGATTGAAAGAATAGAGGAAAGTTAATAAAAAAGAGCTTGAAACCATTCAAGCTCTTTTTTATTACTATTTATGTCCTAAAATATGCTCAACCTCATGCACACTTAATTTGCTTGCTTGAGAAATCGTTTCAAGAGGGATACCAAGTTCATACATACCTTTAATCATTTGTATTTTTCCTTGTTGAATCCCTTTTTCCATCCCTTTTTCCATCCCTTTTTCCATCCCCTTTTCTATGCCTCTTTTCATTCCTTCTTTCTCTGCGTGGGCAAATTTTGCAGCCTCATCCATTAAAACCTTTTCCCTCGCTTCATAGGCTTGTCGGAAAGAAGAATCTTGACTCATACGTTCCCATTTATTTATCGCTTTTTGTAAAATAGGATCTTGGTTCATAGCAATATCCTCCAATGTTTTAGTTAAGTGTTCATCCTCATTTGCTGAAAGTAATAAAAGCCAACGAACAAATGGATCTTTCCATGGATTTACTTTTTCTTCATGCCATTGTTCTGTTAACTTTGGGATTTCTACAATGTGAATTTCTATGTCGTCACTTAGGAGTTTCTGTTGTTGTGTATTCCATAATGTGCCCATTGTATGAAATTCTTTGTGATCTAAAAACATTATGAAGTTCAATAAATTAATGGTGATGGTTTTACGAAGTGCACTGTATGGCATGCCTTTTTGTAATTGAGATGTGTATAATTTTCCCCAATAATATAAACTGCGTTTCATCATATCGTGATTATTATTGAGCTGTATTTCTACATTTACTTTTGTCCCTGTGTTTAACGTAGCTGAAATGTCTAGAATTGATAATTTATCATTTGCGTGTTCCCGGTGTAAATGCGGATCTTCTAGTTGTAGAGAAGCGATGGATGATTCTAAAGAATCTTGTAACATGGCATTTAAAAATGCAATTAGAATATCTTCACTACCATTCGTACCAAACAATTGTTTAAATGCAAAATCAATGCGTAAATTAACTAACTGTTGGTTGAACACAGCTTTTCCTCTCCCTTGTATATCAGGATGCCTCTTTCCCTCATTGTACCTAAAAAGAACTAGGCCATGCAAACAGACCCTTCTGCTATTTTATTAGTAGTATTATTAGAAAATAAAAGGCAAGTATGTCTATGTTATACTCTAGTGAAATCAAAAAAAATTTTGTTTATATTGAGGAAAAGGTGATACATATGCAAAAAGATATTTTGAAGCTATTAGATAGAAAGCAAAGTAACTATGAATTTCCTGCCTTTGATAATGAATATATGGATATTTCGCAAGTGAAATTTTCTCTTTTCTTTAAAGATACTAAGGATTGGTTAATGGTGTTTCAAATTGTCGGTGTAGGTTCATTAGGTGTATTTAATGATATTCAAGTATATGGCGATAGAATGAATCATTCAATTGGTGATGACGGTATTTTGCAAGTAAAAGATGGAGATTATGAATTATTTGATAATAAAGGTGAATTTATACCGGATATTCATAACGGTAGTTTAAAAATTCGCGATCATCATTTTGAATATCAATTTACAGAAGAAGATTATGCGAATAATGGAATAGAAGTGAAAACGAAAGAGTCTTATCCAACATATTTCCTGCGTATGCTCGCTACTAATGAAGAAGCTAGAAAGTTATTATGGTGGGATAAAGAAGAAATTTTAGAAGAGTTGGGTTTAAAAGGTGATTGGGAAGTAGCTTATGAAACGGAAGAGTGGCAACATGTTGAAGAAGAGAAAGTAAGTGAAAATGAATTCTTCCAATCAGTAGCTGCAGCGATAGAGAAGCAAGATCCAAGTGTTATTGTAGATAAGGATGCTAATACGCACTGGAAAAATTGGGTGGAGTTTGATTACGAAAATTCATATTAAAAATTAAAGAGTAGATCAAAATGCCTTGCTAATAAAAAAGACGAGCCAAAGTGTTGAAACTTTAGTTCGTCTTTTTGCATTACACAACCGCAGGATTATAAATCATCGTAAAGTGCCCTTGTAATAGTTCAATATGACAAGGTGTATGAAGCGAACTTTCTCCATCTGTATCTACTTCTTTTTCTTCTTCTGTTTCAATATGAATGGATTTTGCTTTTACGTGGAAGATATCATTTTCATTTGTGTCTTCAAATAATTTCTTTCCGATGTAATCTTTAAATGCTTGGATGCCTGTGGATTTTACGACGAAAATATCAAGTGTTCCGTCATCGCATTTCACGTTCGGAATAAAGGACGGGATACCACCAAGATATTCACCGTTTCCAACCATAACAAGGACAGCTTCGTCTTCATATACTTGTCCGTCGTAAGTAATTTTTACTGGGAATGTTTCAGCGTTTTTGACAGTTCGAATGGTACTTAAGTAGTAACCGATTTTACCAAGCTTTGCTTTCTCTTCTGCATCAATATTGTTTGATACTTCAGATACGAGTCCAATGCCCCAGAAGTTTAAAAAGTGTTGTCCGTTTGCTTTTGCGACATCAATTGGTTTTACATGTTCTTTTGTAATGAGTTTCGCTGCTTCTGCAATATTTTGCGGAACACCAAGTGTGCGAGAGAAGTCGTTGCAAGTTCCGCCTGGAATGATTGCAAGTGTAGGTCTAGTTTCAAGAGGGGCTAAGCCGTTTGTGCATTCAAATACAGTTCCATCACCACCAAAGACGATAATTAAATCTACTTTACTAGCAAACTCCTGACAATATTTTGTTGCATCACCTTGTTTTTTCGTATGAAGGATATGTAGGTCAGGAAAAGCTGTGGCAAGTGGTGGTACGATTTTTGTTAAGTTCGTATGTAAATCGCCTTGTCCTGCTTTCGGATTTACGATGAGGAGTACTTTTTTAAATTTTGTCTTTGTCATTCTTCATCTCTCCCTTTGTTTTTATAAATTACGGTAGAAATAAAACTTCCACCAATAATGCATGGAAGCTTATTTGATCCCGCTATTCGCGGGCCAATAATCATTGGGAATGGACAAAAACCCCACTGATTAAGGTTTCATTTTATTATTCCGTTACAACTGAAGCGATAAATGGTAAGTTACGATATTTTTCTGCGCAGTCGATACCGTAGCCAACGATAAATTCGTCTGGAATTTGGAAGCCAACATACTCAGCTTTTAAGTCCACTTTACGGCGTTCAGGTTTATCAAGTAACGTACAGAATTTCAATGCTTTTGGTTTATGCATGAAGAAGTGATCTTTTAAGAAGTGAAGTGTTAAACCAGAATCGATAATGTCTTCTACGACAATTACGTTTTTTCCAGTAATGTTTACATCGATATCTTTTAGTAGTTTTACTTTTCCAGTTGTTTCTGTTTGATTTCCGTAGCTAGATGCAGAGATAAAGTCGATAGTTACTTCGTTTTTAATATGACGAATTAAATCAGCAGCGAATACGAAAGATCCTTTTAATACAGCGATTACAACGATTTCTTCTCCTTCAAAATCACGTTCGATTTGAAGCGCTAGCTCTTTTACTTTTTCTTGTAATTGTTCTTCAGAAATTAAAGTGTCTTTTATTTCAATTTTCATTTGAATCCTCCTACAGTGTAAAACTTGTGAACATTTCGACTGTAAAGGATAGAAAGAAAAAAGTCAAAGAAGATATAAGGTTTTTACAGAAATCCCCACAAAATAGTCAGATGATATGATATACTGATAACATTAAGAAAACGCTTCCAAAAAGGGTGATTATGATGAAAAAGAAACAGTATACAAGTGTAACATTTATAAAAGCATTGCTTTTAACAATTGTTCTTGGTATGTTGGCTTACATAATTGATGTACCTGCAATTCGCATTTCACTAATTGGAATGACTTTAGTATTAGGCGCAATTTCCCACGGTATGATGTCGCAGCTGCAAGAGGCTGGACTTGATGATATGAAAGATTCTATAGATAAGAAATGAGAAACCTTCACGTATATAGAGTGAAGGTTTTTCGTTTCTTACAAAAATGTAAGGTGATTTGTAAGACAAATCGATAGTTGCATAGTAGTGTTTTGGATAAACTATAAGTGTAAGGTAAAAGGTAAGCATATTTTAGGTAAATTAAGTTTTAGGCACTCTATATGTGAAAAAGGAGTAGGAGGGCATGGAGAAACATTGGACGACCTTTTCTTTTTTAGCAACTAGTAACACCGTAATGCTAGCTGGAGAAATGGATTTTTTGCATACGTTTAATCGAGAAGACGATCATTCTTCTTCTAAATTTACAATGAAATGGAGTAAGTGGAGCGATAGTTGTAAATTGGAAGAAGAGGCCCCTAACGAAAGGCAAAAAATTATTTTAACAAATCCTATTAAAGCATGGGTCGTTCAATGTCGTAAGTGTAACGTCAAAAATCACTTCAAGAAAACTGAGCCGAGACAATTAGTTATCACTCCGGCCCTTCCTACTTCTCAATCACGCGAAAGTAACAAATAAATATCGAGACACATCGAAAGAAGCATCGTATTTATACGGTGCTTCTTTCCTGTCCTGTCCATAAAAAGTCCCTTAGTGTATGAAAGATTTGTTATGATTATAAAGGAATCTTACATTTTGCATATGGTAGGAAATATGATGGAAGTAAAATTAGAAAAGGTGTGTATGATGAAAAAATATAGTGTAATTGCAGTAGCGAGTTTATTGGCAACAAATCTATTAACATTTCCTTCTAGTTCGCTAGCGGAAATTGAAAATAAAACAAGAAATAATATAGAAGCTTTACAGAGTATACATAGTGATAGACAAAGTGAATTGCAAAAACAATTGGAAGTTATACAAGAGCAACAAATGGAATTAGAAAAAAGAAAAGATATTTTGAAACAGCAGGCAGAGCTATTTATTAAGGTTGACGAATTAAAACAGAAAAAAGAAGAGTTACTAAAACAAGGTAGCGAAGATAAAGGACAATTAGAAGAAGTTCAGCAAAAATTAGATGAATTAAAGAAACAACAAGAAAAACTTGAAAAGAAGAATCCGTTAGAACTAAAAGAAAAGAAGATTGATGAAAAGAATAACCAAGAAGAAACAAACTCGAATGAATTAGAGGAACAAAAAAAGAAGGAAGAGCTTGAAGAGAAGGATCGATTAGAAGTAGACGAAAAGAATAAACAAGAAGGGACAAATCATGAATTAAAAGAGAAGCAAAAGAGAGAAGAATTAAAGAAACAGCAAGAAGAATTACGAATAAAGCAGCAACAATTGGAGAAGCAGCAAATAGAGTTAAAGCAGAAAGAAGAGCAGGAAAAACAAGAAATTGAATTAAAGCAAAAAGAAGAACAAACAAAACAAGAAATTGAATTAAAGCAAAAAGAAGAACAAACAAAACAAGAAATTGAATTAAAGCAAAAAGAAGAACAAACAAAACAAGAACTTGAATTAAAGCAAAAAGAAGAGCAAGAAAAACAAGAGCTTGAATTAAAACAAAAGGAAGAACAGGAAAAAAGAGAAGTAGAATTAAAGAGGGCAGTAAGTAATTTACAAGCAGCACCACAATCATTCCCTGATGTTCCAGGGTGGGCGGAAGAGTCTGTTACTTATTTAGTGAATAAAAAAGTAATTACAGGAATGCCGGATGGAACATTTTCACCACATAGCGTATTAAGTAGGGCTGAATCGGCTACAATTATGGCTAAAGTTTTAGGATTAGAAGTTAAAGAAGGGGACAAGCCGACCTTTATAGATTCGAAAGATAATTGGGCATCTTCTTACATTGCAGCGGTGGAAAAAGCAGGCGTTATTAAAGGTGAAGGAAACGGGAAATTTAATCCGTACGGTCAAATGACAAGAGCGGCAATGGCAACAATGCTTGTACAAGCATATCAATTAGATTCGAAAGTTAATGGAGAATTACCGACATTATTTAATGATGTGAAAGATCATTGGGGCGAGAAATTCATTAATATTTTAGTAGAATTAGGTATATCAAGTGGTATTGATGGAACACAGTGGCAACCTGATAAATCGATATCACGTGCTGAGGCAGCTCGACTTGTTGCGGTGACAGATCAATCTAAAGATAGCGAAGTAAAAGTGAAAAAGGTAAATATAACGAAAAATTTCTTTACTTATAATAGTCCATCATTATCATCAGGTATTTCAAATGAATATGCATCACAAGAAGTAAGGGTATATGAAGAAAGAGATGGTGGATGGATAAAAATTAATACGGATTTGGGTTTTAAGTGGGTGTACTTAACTGAGAAGAAAGTAAATATAACGAAAAACTTCGTTACATATTATGAATCGTCATTATCATCTGGTATTTCAGGCGAGTATACTCCGCAAGAAGTGACGGTTGTTGAAGAAAGAGAAGGCGATTGGATTAAAATTCATACTAGTGTAGGCTATAAGTGGGTATGTCTAACTGAAAAGAAAGTACAGATTGATAGAGACTTTACTACTTATGATGCTCCGTCACGGTCTGCGAATGTTTTAGCGTATTATGGGCCACAAACAGTAACTGTTGTAGAAGAAAGAGGAACGTGGCTTCGTATAAGTACATATGCAGGATACCAATGGTTGGACACGAAAAAGGAGACAAAGTATTTATCTAAAGTATTTTTCGCATATGACAGCCCTAGTTTTGTATCGCGCGTATCAGGGAAATATTCTCCGCAAACAGTAGAAGTGTATGGCGAAAGAGCAGGCGGTTGGATTCAAATACAAACTAATAATGGTTTGAAATGGGTGAATGAAGGCAATGTTAATCGTAGTCAAGTGATATTGAACGTACCATCAATTTACCAATTCCCAGAATTACACAATGGCTGTGAAGTAGTTTCTTTACAAATGCTTGTGGAACATCAAATTGGTCGTTCATTAAATAAAGTAGCATTTGCGTTTGAAATGCCTTTTGATCAAACAAAATTAAAGAACTATAAAACATCATCACAAATTTGGGGAGATCCAGATGTAGGGTTTGTAGGTGATGTGACAGGAAATACGCCAGGATATTCTATTAATCCAGAGCCATTAAAAAGATTGTTAGATAAATATGCAAGAGGAACGAATTTAACAGGAAATGATTTCTCAGTCCTAGAAGATTATGTACGAAATGGGAAACCAGTTGTTACTTGGGTAACTGTAGCACTAAATAATCCAAGACCAATTACAACGTGGAAAACACCAGGCGGAAAAACAATTTATGGACGAATGAATACTCATGCGGTCGTTTTAACAGGTGTCGATGATAATTACGTGTATTATAATGATCCATTTTATGGAACGAAAAATGTGAAAGTGAGTAAGAGTTGGTTTGCAAGTATTTATAACCAAATGGGGAAGAAAGCTTTAAGTGTAGATTAAATAAAAAAGGTTATCCAAAAGATTATTTTTGGATAACCTTTTTTTATAATGAAATCTTTAACAGAATTCCATTTCATCTGCATCTTATATTTATATCTATTGTTTATTCTAGTATTACATCCGGTGCGATGTGATGTGAATAAAGTACAAAGGGGAGAAATAAAATGAAAAAAAAACTATTACCAATTTGTGCGATGGCACTTTTAACAGTAGGATATTCTTCAGTAGCGAGTGCGGATACTGGAACATTAACAAAGGAAGAAGCGGCGCAAGTGCAGCAAGATGCAACTAAAAAAGAAGCAGCAATTAAGGTACAGCAAAAAAATGATGTAGAGAAAAAGCAAGCGGCACAAGTACAAGAAAAAAGTGATATGGCTAAAAAAGAGGAAGCAATAAAAGCAGGGCAAAAGAATGATACAGCGAAAAAAGAAGTAACACCACAAGTTCAAGAAAAGGAAGCTCTTGCAAAAAAAGAAGAAGCAATTAAGGCCGGGCAAAAGAATGATGCAGCGAAAAAGGAAGTAGCAAAGCCAGCTGTACAAGGTGAAAAATTACCAAACACGGCATCAAATAATGTAGCAATGATGGCACTAAGCGCATGTCTTGTAGGGATAGGGACATTATTTGGTTTGAAGCGTCGTAATAAAGTTAAGGCGTAAATAAAATGTTTTTCTATAAAGAATGGGATAATTTCATATATTAAAAATGGTAGGTTATTCCTACCATTTTTTGCATGGAGGGATGGAACATGAAGTTACTCAATTATATCGGTATCATATTGATGGCCATAGGGCTATTCATGGGATCGTATTACGCTGTGGAATGGTATAAAGGAAAAAGCTCTGCTCAAGAATTAACGAAAGAAGAAATAAAGAGCCTTAAAAATATACAAGATAATCAACTTTCACATGAAACACATGTAACTTCCCAAGTACCTTCTTCTCAAACCGAGCATAAAGAAGGAGAAAAGGTAGCAATGTTAAATATACCGAAAATAAAGAAGAAGTTTTCTATATATTGGGGAGCAAATGATGCAACATTGAAAAAAGGAGTCGGTATGTTTGTTAGTGATTTAACGACAACACCATCTGGAGGGGGACATACTGTACTGAGTGGGCATCGAGATACTGTATTTACAGATTTAGGAGAGTTAAAAGAAAAGGATAACCTTATTTTGGAGTATGATAATAAAATTTACACATACGAAATTCAAAAGACATGGATTACACATGCGGATGATCGCACTGTTATTGTAAAAAAAGAAGAACCGACATTAACACTGACGACTTGCTATCCATTTGATTATATAGGGGATGCACCGGATCGATATATTATCGAGGCAAAGTTAATTACGAGTAATTCAAAATAAAATTATCAAGTACAAAATGCTAGCTACTTAAAATGAGAGGGGGAGACATAGATTATGTCAAAAACCATTTTAATTGTTGAAGATGAAGATATTTTACGCGAAATATTAAAGGATTACTTTTTGAGTGAACAATATAAAGTGCTTGAAGCGAGAGATGGAAAAGAAGCTTTAGTCTTATTTGAAGAAGAAGAGGTCGATTTAGTTATACTTGATATTATGTTACCAGAACTAGATGGATGGTCTGTTTGCCGAAGAATTCGTAAGACATCCGGGGTTCCTATCATTATGTTGACGGCACGTGTTGATGAAGATGATACGTTACTTGGGTTTGAGCTTGGGGCAGATGATTATGTTGCGAAACCATATAGTCCGCCTATTTTATTAGCGAGAGCGAAAAGGTTGTTGGAAAGTAGAAAAGCAACAAAGAAACCTTTAGAAAATGAAGATGATACGTTATCAATTCATGGCATTCATGTCCATTTTCCGTCACGTACTGTTACTGTTGATGAGGCAGACATTACTTTAACACATACAGAATTTGAAATATTAGCTTACTTCATGAAAAATCAAGGGATTGTTTTAACGAGAGAACAGTTAATTTCAAGAATTTGGGGGTACGAATTTGCTGGCGATGATCGAACGGTTAATAGCCATATTCGTAATTTGCGAAATAAATTAGGAGAGAAATCAAAGCACATTACAACTGTAGTGCGAACCGGTTATAAATTCGAGGGGAACATATGAGAAAAGGGATTGTACTTAAATTATTTACCCTTACAACAGCTCTATGTATGTTGATTTTAGCGACGATATTTATTGGTCAAACGATATTTTTCAAACAATATTATGCGAACCGAAAAGTAGAAGATATTAAAGTGAATTTAAATTCCTTTGAGAAGAATTATTTGAATTATGTAGGAAATGCAGAAGGAATTCAGAAGCTGGAGCAAGATTTTTTAAGAGAAAATAATACGTGGATTACGACTTTAGACCAGTATGGGAATTTAAAACATGCGGATGATTTTTATTTTGAGGTAACGATTGACCGTAAGCAACAGAAGAGTTTTGGACAACAAATATTCAAGATTCCCTTAGGTAATCTCGTCAATATAGAGGAGATTGATAATAAATTATCAGAGCAGTTTTTAGGGCAAGAAATTTATTTTTCTGGAGTGAGAAAAGAAGATAGTTTTATTCCGTTCTCTTTTTCTTTAGCTAAGCAGAATTTAAGTGGATCTAATAAACCGTTAGAAAAAGCGTTTCAGGAGAAAATGATTAAATCAGATGAGGAAAAAAAGAAAGCTGATCAAGAGTCAATTGTTAAGGAAAAGAAGCCAGTCGTTCAGGAACAAGCTACTCAGGAATTAGGTGCTTACATAGGAGGACGTGTTACGAAAGTACAGTTCCCCGATGTAAAAGGTCCTGTGAATCCAATTTATAAAAATAGTTTATTCTTAGATAGAATAAAGGAATTTCAAACTGATTTATTATTAAAAGAGAGTAATCATATACAGTATTCAACACAAATAACGGACTATGAAAAGAATGATATAAAATATAAATTATTAATCAAACCGATAAAAGAAAAAGGCGGATCAGGATCAGTCACATATATATATGCGATGGCTTCTTTACAGCCTGTAGATGAGGCTGTACAAATGGTGCAAGATTATTACATCTATATTGTAGCATTTGTAGTCGTTCTAATTTTTCTAGCTTCGTTTTATTACTCAAAACAAATTGCAAAACCGTTACTAAAAATAAATGATACAACGAAGAAAATAGCTCATTTAGATTTCACAGAAAAAATTCCGATTACTTCAAAAGATGAAATTGGTGATTTATCGCAAAATATTAATACATTATCTAATAAACTACATTCACATATTGGACAGTTAGAACAAGATATTGAAAAAGAAAGAAAGTTAGAAAACACAAGGAAAGAATTTATTGCGGGTGTATCGCATGAACTAAAAACGCCGCTGAGTATTATGAAAAGCTGTATTTCCATTTTAAAAGATGGGGTAGCTGAACATAAGAAAGACTACTATTTTCAGGCGATGGAAAAAGAAGTAGACAAGATGGATATACTAATTTTGGATATGCTTGAATTAGCTAAATTTGAGTCTGGTACATATAACATGAAGATGGATTCTTTCTATATAGATGGAGTGATTGAAGAAATATGTGAACAGCTTTCATCAGAGATAGAGAAAAAAGAACTGAGTGTGCACAAACATATATGTCCAGCAGAAGTGATTGGGAATCAAAATAGAATTGAACAAGTAATTGTGAATTTTATTACGAATGCAATACGTTATACACCAGAAAAAGAAGATATTATTATTTCCACAATAGACGGGAAGGATCATATAAAAGTATGTATTGAAAATAAAGGTGCTCACATTGAAGAAGAACAATTAGATAAAATTTGGGATCGTTTTTATCGCGTGGATGCATCTCGTCAACGTTCACAAGGTGGAACGGGGCTTGGGCTAGCTATTTCTAAAAATATTTTAGAACTACACGATTCTGAATATGGAGTAAAGAATACAGAAGACGGTGTATTATTTTACTTTTACTTACCGAAAAAAGCGTAGATGATGCATGCTACGCTTTTTTAATTTATTTTCATATTATCTTTACCTAATCTTTATTTTGGAGCAGTATAATTTGGATAGAAAATGAGGTTATGTAAGGAGTAGATTAGCCGTGAATAGCAATTTACTAGGTGTGATGGTATTTATTTTCTTTTGTGCATTTATTGTATTTTTAATTGATATTACGATATGAAAAAAAGAGCGCTAATTAAGCGCCCTTTTTTTGTGTATTCATTTGATAAGCATTCATGCTTTTGAATAATCTTGGTGAAGTTGTAAATAAAAATATAAGTAAAATTGTACATATAATATATGAACCAATCATGGTACTACCGTTAAATATTAAAGAATATAGGAAAGCTGATTGACCTTTTGGTGCATATTGTCCCCAGAAAATAATACCGGCGATAAAGTGACAGAAATAGCGAGCAAAGCTACCAATAAATGTAGCAATGATAATGTATCCAATTACTTGCTTTCCTTGTTTTTGTTTTGATGAAGGCTTATCTTTACGGCTACTTAAGTTTGATTGTTCGTTTCCATTCTTATTAGATGCTAGAAGTGCTTTTTGAATTGGACGATAGAATAAACCAGCAAATCCAATGAATGCGAAAGCAACGAAATATTCAATGATTACTTGAATTGGTGTGACGATAATGGCATCGCCTACGACAATTTGTAATAATCCCCAAATTAAGCCTCCTAAGAAAGCCATTTTGAAGCCCCAGCGGTATGCGATAATAAAAATAGGAATCATAGCAAATGAGATGGAACCGCCTGTTGCTGATATTTTGATTGAAAGTGGTAAAATGTCGATGACCAAGGCGAAGGCTGCAAGAATAGCAGATTCGATCATCGCTTGTAAATTGGTGTTACGCATGTTGTCTCCCCCTAAATCCAAGTTTCACAAAAAAGAACATTATCATAGGAGGATACGAAATACGTAAATAAAAAAAGAGGTGTGTATTTCGGACGTTTGCACAATTCCTGCGTTAGCATTAACTAACAGGTTCAAAGGGTCGGAACGAATTGTTCCCTCTCAGCGGTAAGGCTCCCCCTGTGATAACGAGATTCTTTTGTTATTGTTTATTGTAAGTGAAATGGATGAGAATGGCAAATATACTTTGTATGACAATTATTGAAATATAATTGTATTGAAATGTTAATAAATATGAAGCAAAAAGATATAGTCCAAGTGAAATAGAGTATGATATAATTTTTTTGAAAATAATTATCATTCTCTTCTGAGGGGGAAGGTTATGAGCTTAGTAGATATTAAAATTGGTGAGAAAGTGTTAGTAAAAAGTATTCAGTCGTTAGATCAGTTATTAAAGCGTAGATTAGCTGCTTTTGGTCTGGCGGAAGGAAGCGAGCTTCGCTTGAAACAGAAAGCGATGTTTAAAGGTCCTTGTACATTGGAGTGTCGTGGGCAGTTAATTAGTATTCGTCATTGTGACGCGAAAATGATAAAGGTGGAATTAGCGTGAATAAGGTTGCTTTGCTAGGGAATCCGAATACAGGGAAAACATCATTATTTAATGCACTTACTGGTTCTTATGAATATGTAGGAAACTGGAGCGGTGTAACAGTAGAAAAGAAGGTTGGTAAATTAAAAGATAAGCAAGGAACATTAATTGATTTACCAGGCGTTTATGATTTGAATCCAGTTTCACGTGATGAAGGTGTCGTTACGAATTTTCTACTAACAGATGAATTTCATCATATGTTAAATATAGTGGATTCTTCTCAATTTGAGCGAAATATGCATTTAACATTGCAATTACTTGAATTTGGTAAGCCCGTTTCAATTGGTTTAAATATGATTGATGTGGCAAAGCAAAGAGGAATTGTTATTAATGTAAAACGGCTATCAGAAATATTAGGTGTAACAGTCGTTCCTGTCATCGCAAGAACCGGAAAAGGCTGTGAAGAATTACTTACTACTCTTCATGAAGAGAAACAAAAAGAGAAAAAGCCATTCATTATTTCATATGGTGTACAAATGGATGAAGGGATTGGAGAGGTAATCGCTCTTTTAGAGACAGCGAATTATGAGCATCCGAGATGGTTAGCCCTTCAATTTTTAAGCAATAACGAAGTAGTAGAAAAAGAAATGAAAGCATTACCAATTTATAAGGAACTTATAGCCATTCGATCTCGTTTAGATGGAAAACTTGATTGTACGTTGGAAGAGCACATTTACAAGACTCGTGAAGCGTATATTGAAAAGTTAAAAACAAATGTTATGCAACATGAGAAAGAAGGGAAAATTCCTTTTTCAGAAAAAATTGATAGGTTAATTACACATAAAATTTTAGGACTTCCAATCTTTTTAGCAGTTATGTTTTTTATTTTTCAGGTTACGTTTACGTGGATTGGTACACCTTTATCTGATATACTTGATGGATTTTTTGGCGGACAACTTACTGATTGGGTTACAGCTGGGCTCACAAGTGTTGGGGCTTCTGACTTTATTCAAGCACTCGTTACAGAAGGTATTATTGCTGGTGTTGGTGCGGTATTAGTATTCGTTCCACAAATCTTTGCACTATTCTTCTTCATTTCATTATTAGAAGACTCGGGATATATGGCACGAATTGCAGTTGTTATGGATAGAATTATGGAGTTTTTCGGTTTAAACGGAAAAGCATTTATTCCGATGATTATCGGCTTTGGATGTAACGTTCCAGGTATTATGGCAGCGAGAACGATTGAACAAGAAAAAGAAAGGTTACTTACAGTTCTTGTAACACCGTTTATGTCTTGTTCGGCACGTTTACCTGTATATGCACTATTTGCGGGAGTTTTCTTCCCTAATAGTCAGGCGACTGTTGTGTTCTCTTTATATATCGCAGGGATTGTTCTTGCATTACTCGTTACAAAGATTATGTCTCTTACTATTTTAAAAACAGAAAAATCTATTTTTGTAATTGAACTACCACCTTACCGTGTGCCGCAAGCGAAAACGTTATGGCTCAGCACGTGGGAGAAAGGTAAAGGATTTGTTCGTAAAGCGGGTACATTCATCTTCGGTGGTTCTGTTGTCATTTGGTTATTAAACTATGCAGGTCCATCAGGATTTGGTGTTGATATGGGAGACAGTTTCTTAGCGATGATTGGTGGATTTATCGCACCACTTTTTGCACCGCTCGGTTTTGGAACGTGGCAAGCTGCGGCATCCCTTTTAACAGGATTTTTAGCGAAAGAAGTTGTCGTTTCTACGATGGCAATTATTTATGCGGTTAAAGAAGATGTGCTAGGAAATGTAATGGGAGCACATTATACTGCGCTATCAGCCTATGCATTTATGTTCTTTATTTTATTATATGTTCCGTGCTTAGCGACAGTAGCTGTTATTAAACGTGAAACTGGATCGATGAAATGGACAGTTTTCTCTGTCGTTTATCCGCTCGTTATTGCTTATGTATTAACGCTCATTATATACCAAGTTGGGTCCTTACTCGGATTCTAGAAGGAGATGTATCGCGGTGATGGTCAATATTATAATTGGAGCTATCATTTTTGGTTATGCAGCATATACGTTAGTTAATTTTGTAAAGAGAAGTAAAAAAGGCAAATGCGCAGCATGCTCTTTAAGTAAGTCATGTCAATCGCAAACTTGTAGTCCAGATATGGAGCAAATTGCTCAGAAATAGAAAAAAGCTTTGCGAAATTCGCAAAGCTTTTTTGTTTACTTTTTAATTTTTACAAGTTGTGATGCTTCTACTCCATTTGCTCCAGGTAATTCTTTGCTAGGGTCTTTATCAAATTTTAGAATACCTACAGATTTTTCTTCACCTTTTACATTTCCATATGCTGCGTCATCAACGATGGCAAACATATCTCCATAAGAACGGCCGTCACCGATAATTGTGTTACCTTCATATTTTAATTTCGCTCCATCAAGTGTAGCATTTTCAACTTTCTCTTTTGCAAATAATACACCTTGCTCTGCTGTTACAGCTGGTAACTTATCAATTGCTTTTGTGTCATCATTTTTATCGACTTTTTTAAGTAGTTCTTTCTTAACGAGTTCTTCACCAGTTTTCTTATCCATTACAAGTACTTTTTTACCTTCAAGTGTTGCAACTTTCATTTTATATACATCTTTTTCTTTTACATCTTTTTTGTTTTTATCTGCGATTTGCTGAACTTGATCTTCCGTTCCGTATAATACTAAGCCGTTCGCCTTTTCTCCTAATAAAGAACAACCTGATAATGCTCCGAATGAAATTGCTGCTGCTAACCCGATTCCTACTAATTTTTTCATGATGATTTCTCCTTTTTATATGTTTTATAGTAAATACAGTTTTTGTATTAGTCCTGAAATTATGAGAAGCTTTTTTGTTATTCCGTTGCTTCTGGTATTAGTGTATAAGAAATATGGAGATGTAACTATCGAGTTAGCTTACAGTAACATTACAATTATGTAATTTAGTGAAATCGCGCAAAAATAAGTTAATTTTGGAGGCAGAAATAATAAGGATATAGTAGGAATACAATATTATATCTGGAATGTCATATTATATTGGCTGTATTTTGGAAATAACATGTAAGGACATCTTAGTTTTGTTATAATAAACACATAGGTTGTAAAAATGAATATTCTTACTGAAAAGGGAGATTTTTAATTTTCCAAGTAGTGAATTTGAAATATGAGGTATATCATAGGAGGAATTTGGATGTCTGTATTTAAACGATTAAGAGATTTAACAATGTCGAATGTGTATTCATTAATTGAAAAAGCTGAAGATCCAGTTAAGATGACGGATCAATATTTACGCGATATGCAAGCGGATGTACAAGAAGCTGAGAAAAGTGTAGCAGCTCAAATCGCACTTGAGAAGAAATTCAAAATATTATTTGAAGAGCAAGAAGCACTTGTGAAAAAACGTGAAGAGCAAGCTCATATGGCTGTTCAAGCTAGCAACTTAGATCTTGCGCGCCGTGCTTTAGAAGAAAAACAAAATGCAGAGCAAAAGATGAATGAGTATAAAGCGAGCTATGAGCAAAACAAAGCAGCTGCTGATAACCTTCGTCTTAAGCTAGAAGAAATGCGTAAGCAATTAACAGAGCTGAAAAATAAACGTGAAACACTTGTTGCACGTGTAAATGCAGCGAAAGCACAAAAGAATATTAATCAGGCGATGTCTGGATTTGATTCAAATTCAGCAAAAGCTGGTTTAAGCCGTATGGAAGAGAAAGCACTTCAATTAGAGGCTGAAGCAGAAGCAAGCGGTGAAATTTACAAGAAAGAAAAGTCGTTAGATGATGAATTCGCAAGCTTAAACAAAAATTCTGTTGTTGACGATGAATTAGCTCGTATTATGAAGCAGTATGAGAAATAATATAGAATAGACAAAGAAACCGACATGTCTGAAGAGAATTCATGTCGGTTTTCTATTACCTTTTAGAGGAGGTTTTGCAATGACGTGGACGAATGTTTTAGCCATGCTTGTATGGACTGGAGCGAGTGCGGTACTTTTATTTGCAATTATGTGGGTTGATTCGATTTTTACAAAATACAATGATTTAAAAGAAATAAAAAACGGGAATACAGCTGTAACAACTCGTTTCGTTATGAAATTATTTGCGCAAGGTTATATTTTATCCCAATCGATTACGAAAGCGAATGATTTATGGCAAGCGCTTCTTGCCTCAGCAGTTTCATTCGTTATTTTATTAATTGTAGAAATGTTCATTGAGTTTGTGTTAAAGAAAATGTCTGGTTTAGATTTAGAAGAAGGAACGAAAGAAGGCAGCGTAGCACATGCGTTGTTAGCTGGTTCATTACATATCGTTGGTGCACTTATTTTAGGTGCTTGTTTATAAAGAGAAAAGGAGGGGTAGATTGTGAGTTTATTTAAACGTATTAAAAATATAATGAAGAGTCCGGAGCCGCCGAAGCCAGAAAAGAGTCTTTTAACGTTGGCTCCTGGCGATATGATTGAAGTCTCGTTAGTCATGTACGAATTAACTGGGAAAACGAGCATGCATTCTCGCAAAGAGATTGTTTTAACTTTGCAGGACGGGAAAGATATTCGTTATTTGAAAATTGAAGACCGTGAAAATACGTATTACAAATTGTATACACCGATTGATGGTCGTTTAGATTCAATCGATGAAATTCCGACGACGATTGAAATGGATGATATAGAGTATCATATGGAAGAACAATATAATGGACGTGTTGTTGTTATGGGGAAAACACCATTCGCTGCTTCAGAAGAACAGTACGTATGGGAATTCCAGTCGGACAACCGCAAATTATTACGTGTTGAATGGCAAAATGGTCGCACAATGATGTATGAGGGAGAAGTAATTATTCCTGCTGATGTACAAATCATAAGAGCAACATAAGGGGGGCGTAATCATGTCAAACCGATTGTTTACCATGATTAAATCGTTCGTGATCCCTATACTTGCTATCGTTACATTACTTGTTATTGCCGGTTATGCTTTATCGGGCTGTCAAAGTGGTCAGGCGAAGTCAATTCAGGACCGTTACCCACTAGAGTCTGTCGCAAAGGATGGTAAACAAGAATCTTACGTGTATAGGGCCGCCAATCGGTCAGTTCCTGAAGTTGCAAAGGAGCTTATAGCCGAAAGGAAACCGAAGCAAGCATCTAAAGAAGACGAAAATCAAATGTTCCTCGTTTATTCTGATAAAATGTATAATTTACAAAAGGATAAAGAGAAACCATCTGATACGTTAATTGAAATAAGTAATGAAGAATTTGTCCGTCAGAATTACCAACCATCCTTCTTACAAGGATATATTATGGGGAGTATATTAAACGATATATTCGGTTCACGAAAATCATCATACGGTGATTATCGCGGATATAATGACAGACAAAATCATAAACCGGTTATCCCGGAAAGACCACCTACGAAAGAAGAAAAGAAAACCCCGCCTCCAATTACGAAGGAAGGGAAAGGATCTATTATTAAGCGAGGCGATAATGTAGATCCGAAATCATCTGTAGGTGATAAAGGAAGTATTACGGAAAAAGGAAGTGACAAGACGCCACCGCCTTCTACCGGAAGCAAAGGGAAAATCACGAAAAACCCAGGTGGCTCGAGCGGATCTGATGTGAAGCCGAAATCATCCATTAAAACCCCACCAAAGAATACGTCTCCCCCGAAAACAAGGGTTGGCGGTTCAGGGAAAATTATGAAGAGAAGATAGTATAGAGACCGAAAAGTGGAATTTGCTTTTCGGTCTTTTTATTATGGGAATTAATTCCTTGTAGCTGGTACAATTAATGAATAAGGAGGGAATATTATGACTATGTATAAAAGATTTAGTTTAATCATGTTCCTCGTATTATTCCTCAGTTTGTTTATTAGTACAACGATGAAATTTCACTTTGTAGTTGGCATTCTATGGATACTATGTACATGTACTCTCTTTCTATATATTCCGCTTCGCTTTCAACATGAAGTGAACGCCTTTCAAAAGTACGTCGATTGGATTAAAAGCGGAGGAAGATGGGGGGAGTAAAATATATCAACGGTTTTTCGATTATATCTATCGTAACTCAAAATATATCAACGATTCGAAAAGGAATATTGATTTACCAACTTCATAATAAAAAGAGGGTGTGCCAATATTTTGGCACACCCTCTTTTTTCATAATGATTAATGAATATCACGTTTCTTAAAGCTACCGCCTTTTACTTCAGCTACGTCATAAACTGTAATAAAGGCATTAGGATCGATTTCATTAATCAGGTCCTTCATTTTACTTTCTTCTAAACGGTTAATTACACAAGATATTTCTTTAAATTTCTCTCTTGAATAACCACCATAAACTTCATTGTATGTTGCGCTTCGGCCTAAACGATCGCGAATTGTTTCTACCATTAATTCAGGCTCTTTCGTGATGATTTTAAATGTTTTCGAACCACTTAAACCAACTTCAACGATATGAATCACTTTCGAAGCGATAAAGTAAGCAATTGCCGAAAGGATAGCCCCTTGAAGACCAAATACTGTTGAAACAAAAATAAAGACAAACATATTTAAGAATAAAATAAGGTCACTTGTTCCAAAAGGTAACTTACGAGAAAGTAATACAGCTAGCATATCGATTCCATCTAATGCGCCGCCGTTACGTAGTGCTAGTCCCATACCGAAACCGATAATAATACCACCAACAACAGTAATTAAAAGCGTGTCGCCTTCAATAATTGTTGGGATTCCGTGCATGACAACGGTACCTATTGCTAATGAAGCAATCCCGATGATGGAATAAATTGCAAAGCTTTTACCGATTTGTTTATATCCTAACCAAACGAAAGGAATGTTAATAACTGCGATTAGAGCTCCTAATGGCAATCCAAATAATCTTGAACTAACGATACTTAAACCAGTCACACCACCGTCTGATACGTTATTTGGAATTAATACCGCTTCTAATCCGTATGCTGTGATAAATGCCCCAATAATAATCATTAAAGCTTTTGAAGCAATTTTTAGCTTATTGGGCTTACTCTTGATCATTTTTTTCATATAATTTCCTCGTTTCAAACTAGTTTCTTATTTGTTACGTAATTCACACCTAAACTCCATTTTAACATTTAATTTGAAAAAATTCTCCTTTAATGGATGTATGCAGGGGATATTATCACCATATTACCATTAAAATATTTTTGAAATTCGTATAAGAAATCCCATCCTTTTAAAGGATGGGATGTTGTTAAGAAAGTATAAAACTAACGACTGTTAGGAATAAAGCGAAACCTAAAATAGTTCCACATATTTTCATATGGCGCTTACGCCCCATAACGACAATTGCGACATATTCGCGAATCATTGCATTAGGCCAGTAATAAAAGGCTGTTTTTGATCCGATTCCTTGGCTATTAAGGCCAGCTTGTCTTGCATATATGCCAGCGCGGAAAAGGTGAAAATTGTTCGTTGTAAAAATACTTCTATATTTACCTTCAGGCTTTAAAGAATCCATAATTTCTTTAGAGAACGACATATTTTGATATGTGTTTACAGAGCGATTTTCTTGCACTGTATGTTCAAGAGAAATTCCTTTTTCAACAGCGTAATTTTGCATCGCTTCTGCTTCCGGAAGCCCTTCATCTGGACCTTGTCCACCAGAGAAAATGATTGTTGGTGGTGTATTCACAGCGGCTTGTTTCCAATAGAAGTCGATCGCTTTATTAATACGACTTGCAAGTAAAGGTGGCACTTTGTCATTAATTAAGCCACTACCAAGAACGATGATGAAATCTTGATTACGCTTTGGTCTGTTGAATTGGTATAAAAAATAAGCAGTTAAGAAGTTAGATAAGTGTATAAAGAAATATACAGTTATAAGAGAAATACCAGCGAAAATAGGCTGGAAATGTGATGAGAACAAACTTGCTGGATTTATAATAGGGAGTAACATAAAGAATAAAATACCTAAAGCAGCAATGAGTGTTAAACAGTTAGTGAAACGTCTTCCTTCTCGTTTCATTAAAATTCTAGCATTCAGAAATAACCCAAACATTAAAGCGATAATACCAAAAGGAATCATAATGATAAGTGCTAAAATAGGTAGCAATATAATTGAATGCAGGGTAGTATTGCCTGAATCATAGGATGTAATAGTACAAAAAATAAGGAAAGAACAGAAAAAGGCATTGAATAAAAAACCGTTTATTATTTTCCGTGGATCTTTTAAGTAAGAAATAAGAAAAGTAATAAACAATATAAGAGGAATAATTCCGAAATACATAAATATAGTACACCTCAATTTGTATAATGTTTTATTGCATCCTTAATATTACATGATTTTGAAGATGTTGATAAAAAAATAACGATTTCGAATTTTCTCAACAAACGATATAGTTAAATATGGTAAAATGTATTCAAAGCGATATATTAAAAGTAAAATGGTTGAAGAGGCACTCTGTGGAGTGTCTTTTTCTTTTTGGTATGTAATTATGCATATTATGTTTATTTTCAAGGGAAGAGGATTAAAATATAAGTTGTGGATACACGCTATAAAGCAGAATTTTATATTAATATTTATCTCTACTCTTTTTGTACCTAACAATCTTGTAACAATTCATGATTCTGTTTTCTAGTGTGTGTTTACAAAAAGCGGGATGGGGTATATATAAACAGGGGAAAGGACGTCTTCTTGAAAGGCGTCTTTTTGTTTCTTAGTATAGATAATTTCCACTATTAACGTAGTGCAAACTATCTATACTAAACATTAGCAATCTTCCGTATAAACATTATCAATTTACTATATATTCCAGTGGTGTTAAGCTACATATGAAAGGCTTTCTTTTTCAAAATATTACCCCTAATAAAATTTTGAAGAAGTCAACTGTCTCCAAACTTGCCATTAATGCTTAGAGAAAAAGCACTCAATTTGAGTGCTTTTTCTTATTCAAACATGCTATTTTTTTAGGCGATGTTCATAAAATAAAAGTAACGAAATGAAAGTAGGTGAAAAAATGCCGGCAGTCGTTGAAGGTGTTATTATTGAAAACTGTAACGGAACAATTAATTTAGGTGATAAATATAATGTGCATCCGATTGAAAAAACGAAAGCTTATAATGGATCGGGATCTTCAAATACCGGATTAAATGTGAGGACATTCAGTGGTATTAGTACGGCAGATGTAACGGATAACGATGTGTATGACCAAGTAATTCAATCTACGTTATAATTTTTATATGTAAAATTGCATAAAATGATGTGCTTGCCCTGTGATACAATTTAGTTGTGAGCTGTTAGTGATTCTTCTTTATCATAGTTGTTAGATTAGAAATGTAACATCTTATCGAAAATCATACGTAAAATAAAAAAGACACTTCGCTCGAAGTGTCTTTTTTATTTTAGTGATATCCTTTAGCAGAGTCTTTATGAATTTTATTTTTAAATATGCTGTAGCTCCAAAGCTGATATCCAATAACGATTGGTACCATGACGATTGCAACGAAGAACATAATTTTTAAGTTTAATTGACTACCAGCTGCGTTGTATAACGTTGTACTATAAGCGTCGTTAATACGAGATGGTAACATTCTTGGGAACATACCTGCAAAACCAGTTGTCATAAACATTGCGATTGTTAAGCAAACGAATGTGAATGCAAGGCCGATTTTATGTTTGTACACCATAATAAGTGTGAGTACACTCATTAACATTGCAAGTACTGGAAGAATGAATAGTACAGGATATTCCGTGAAGTTTTGGAATAAATTTGTACGATTTGCAGTTGCGACATAGAAAATAGCTAAAATGATAGCAGCTGCCATTGAAAATGGTCTTGCGATTTTATAAGCACGATCAGATACTTCGCCAGTTGTTTTAATCATAATCCAAAGGGCACCAGATACGACGAATATAGCAGTGAAGAAAAGACCACCTAAAATACCATAATGGTTTAATAAGCTAAGTAAAGTTCCTTCATAACCATTTTTTCCGATTTGCAGCCCGTAATACAGGTTAGCGAATGTAACACCGAATAAGAAGGCGATTAGGAAACTACCAATTGTAAATGCCCATTTACAAGTTTTTTGCCAAATTGGTGAATCGTCTTTATGCATAAATTCAAGTCCAGCGGCACGAGCAAATAGTGCAAGTAATACTAAAAACAGTGGTGTATATAGGTAACTAAACATATTTGCATATGTGATTGGGAAGGCAGCAAATGTTGCACCACCAGCTGTAATTAACCATACTTCATTACCACCCCAGAATGGACCAATTGCTTCTTGTAATTGATTTCGTTCTTGTCGGTCTTTCGCAACGAATGGGAAAATCATCCCGTTACCGAGTGCGTAGCCATCAAGAATGAAGTAAACTGTCCAAATTACGCCCCATAAACCGAACCAGATAATTGCAAGCATATCATGAGACATGAGCTGTACCTCCTTCAGTAGCAGGTTCTTCTAATGCAGCGGGTCCTTTTTTCGCGAACTTCAGCATTAAGTATACATCTGCAATTAAGAGTAAAGTGTAGAACAATATTAAACTAATTAATGAGAACCAAATTTGTGGAACTGATATAGGTGACACGGATTCTGCTGTACGCATTAGTTTATAAACTGTCCACGGTTGACGACCTACTTCAGCAACAATCCAGCCAGCATTAATCGCAATGTATGGAAGTAAGACAGACCACATTGTAATTTTTAAATAACGTTTTGAGTTTTCTAGTTTTCCTTTTCGGTTTAAATAGAATCCATACCAAGTTAATGCCATAAAGAACATACCAAGTGCAACCATTAAGCGGAAGCTATAGTACACGAGGTTAACGTTTGGACGATCTTCTTTCGGAATATCTTTTAAACCAACAATTTCTCCATCAAATGAGTTTGTATAGAAGAAACTTCCGAGTTTGGGAATAGTAAGGAATTCAAAGTTCTTTTCATTTTTCACATCAGGAATTTGAATGATTGAGAAGCCTTGTCCTTTTCCAGTTTCCCAAACAGCTTCCATCGCAGCTCCTTTTGCTGGTTGATATTTAGCAGCTGATACACCGGATTGATGGCCCATAAATGGTGTAATTGTTGCGGCGAATAAACCTAACATTAAACCAAATTTAAATGATTTTTTGAAGAATTCCACTTCGTTTTTACGTAGTAAGTGATATGCACTAATTGCCATAACGAAGAAAGCACCGACAATATAACAACCAATTACAGTATGGAAGAACATATTCCATGCATATGGATTTGTAACAAGAGCCCAGAAGTCATTTAATTCAGCGCGGCCATTACGTACTACATAGCCAACGGGGTTTTGCATAAAGCCGTTTGCTGTAATAATCCAAAGGGCAGAAATATTTGTTCCAAGTGCAACCATCCACATACAGAAAGCACGGAACTTTGGTGAGATTTTGTCTTTACCGAATAACCATATTCCCATGAAAGTAGATTCTAAGAAGAAGGCAACGAGTGCTTCGATTGCGAGAGGTGATCCGAAAATATCCCCCATATATTTGGAGTACTCAGACCAGTTTGTTCCAAATTGGAATTCCATCGTAATTCCGGTTATAATCCCCATTACGAAGTTAATTGTAAAAAGTTTTCCCCAGAAATTTGCCATTTTACGGTATGTTGGATTCAATGTGCGGGCGTATTGAGTTTCCATACATGCTACTAAAATAACAAGTCCGATTGTCAAAGGTACAAATAAAAAGTGATAAAAAATAGTAATTGCAAATTGAAAACGACTTAGTAACAGAACGTCGGACATAATAAATATTCACTCCTTTTTTACATTATCTACAATCAGTTTATAGTGAAAAAACGTTTAAAGTATGTGAGACTTGTTACAAAGGTGTGTGTATATTTTGAAAGAATTATGTCGATTATCTGAAAATATCCTATTTTTACTATAAAGCAATATCCTTTTTGAGTTTTTCAAATTTTGGTACACTATATATGTAGTGTAAATGAGAGAAAAGAGGGTTCTTTACTATGAAGTCATTAGAAGAGATTTTACAATACAATGAAAAATTTGTTGAAGAGAAAAAATACGAAGAGTATGAAACAGGGAAATTTCCAAACAAAAAGATGGTAATTATCTCTTGTATGGATACTCGTCTTGTTGAATTATTACCGAAAGCAATGAATATGCGTAACGGTGATGTGAAAATTATTAAAGTAGCAGGCGCTGTTATTTCACATCCGTTTGGAAGTATTATGCGTAGTATTTTAGTCGCTGTATATGAGCTTGGAGCTGACGAAGTATGTGTTGTCGGTCATCATGATTGTGGTATGGCAAAAATTCAAGCAAGCAGTACAATTGAGAAAATGAAAGAGCGCGGCGTAACAGAAGAGAAATTAGATACACTTCGTTATTCTGGAATCGATTTAGAAAGATTCCTACAAGGGTTCTCTAGTGTAGAAGAAAGTGTAGAACATAGTGTGTCAATACTTCGCAACCATCCGTTACTTCCGGAAGAAGTACCTGTTCACGGTCTTGTTATAGATCCTGACACAGGAAAATTAGATTTAGTTGTAAATGGTTACGAAAATTAAGAATTTACTTTGTCATCCTTTTTATCTGGGACAGGATCAAATCCTCCTGGATGGAAAGGGTGACATTTTAATATACGCTTACATGTAAGCCAAAATCCTTTGAAGGCACCGTGTTTTTGAAACGCTTCTAATCCATAATGAGAGCAAGTTGGATGAAAGCGGCACGTTGGCGGTGTCATCGGAGAAATGAACTTTTGATAAAAGCGTATAATACCGATAAAAATCTGTTTCATAATGGTCTCCTTTTCAGCATAGTCTTAAAGTATTATAGCACGACCGTACATAATTCTTTACTAATGTCGATTTCCGTTATATCATATTGGATATAACGGAATTAAATTAAAAGCGGGAGAGATGTTATATGCCATCAGTAGAAAGCTTTGAATTAGATCATACAATTGTAAAGGCGCCTTATGTAAGACATTGCGGAGTCCACAATGTAGGTAGTGACGGTATTGTAAATAAATTTGATATTCGTTTTTGCCAACCAAATAAACAAGCAATGAAACCAGATGTTATTCATACGTTAGAGCATTTATTAGCATTTAATTTACGTAAATATATTGATCGTTATCCGCATTTTGATATTATCGATATTTCACCAATGGGTTGCCAAACAGGATATTATCTTGTAGTAAGCGGAACACCGACGGTTCGAGAAATCATTGATTTATTAGAACTAACATTAAAAGATGCGGTTCAAATTACAGAAATTCCAGCTGCAAATGAAACACAATGTGGCCAAGCGAAGCTTCACGACTTAGAAGGAGCACAACGCTTAATGAACTTCTGGTTAAGCCAAGATAAAGATGAACTTGAGAAAGTGTTTGGATAAAGTGATACTTTAATCAGTGGGTGAGAGTCTTATTGCCTACAAATAAAAAAACTGCCTGTGAAAGGGCAGTTTTTTTATTTGTAGAAATGTATGTTATGAAGAGTATTGACTTTAACGTATACGTCAAAGTTTATAGTAGGGATAAATAAAGTAAGTAAAGGGAGGAACTGATGGATAAGTATAGCATTGGCGAAATTTCAAAAGAAACGAATGTAACGACGAGAACACTTAGATATTATGAGGAAATTGGATTGTTAAGACCGTCTTATGTTGCTGATTCAGGATATCGTTACTATTCAAAAGATGATGTAATTACATTGCAGCAAATCACAACTTTTAAAAAGCTTGGTTTTAAGCTTTCAGAAATAAAAGAAGTATTAAAAGAAGAAGAGGGGATTTCAGAAGAAGGAAGATGGAAAAATGCGATTCAAAATGAAATTCAAACAATACAAGGGGAAGTAAAAAGATTACAGGATTTAGAAAAGCTACTATATACAACATTTCATTCCATTGAATTAACAGGAGAGCTTAGAACAAAAGATTTAATGTTATTTATAAAATCAGTACAGGGAATTGATCAGAGGGAGAAATTTTGGAAAAGATATTTTAATGAGGAAGAGCAGCAGATTATTCAGGGCTTACCAACATTTGAAGAAAACGATAAAAGAACGAAAGAGTGGCTGCAAGTATTAAGAGAAATTCGCGAGCGTATAAATGAACCAGTAGATTCACCAGAAGTTCAACAATTGGCGGAGAAAGTAGTGGCTTTTTCCATGCATATATTTCAAGAAGATGAACAATTAATAAATAAGTATTGGGAATTAATTAGACCTGAAGAGGGGGAGATTGCAAAAGTATATGGACTTGATTCGGAAACAATGAAGTATATAGATGAAATGGTAGAGTATTATTTGAAAAAGGAGGAAGATAAATGACAGCTATGCAAAAAGAGAAGCTATATGGAAAGGAGCACGCACGATTAGAGCGGCAATACTTTTATAAACATGTGGGCATTTTCATTCTTGCGCAGCTTTTATTTATTTTTGTAATAGGGCTTGTACCAGCTCAAGAGTTACCAAGTGGATCTTATATTCTTCATATGAAAGAATGGATTTTGAATAAACAAATAGGCTTTTATAAAAATACAACTGTTAATACCATTATCAGTGTTTGGACATCGGTGCTCATTATTCATTTTATTTGGGCGATGTCGTATATCTTTTTTCCGAAAAAGAAACGTAGTTCGCTAAAGCAAGAAACACGACAAGAGGTAAAAGAAGAAGTGAAAAAGAAAAAGGAGATTAGTACAAATAGGGCGTGGCTGTATTTAGTATTTGGAGGCTTAATTGAAATATATTGGGCAACAGGATTAAAAACAAATTCGATGAGTATTTTGACACTTATTGCAATTTTAGTTAGTTTTCATCTATTAATTGAAGCAACTAAAAGAATCCCAATTGGAACGGCATATGCAGTATTTACTGGAATTGGGACAGTGGGAACGATAGTAGTAGATATTTTATATTTTAAAGAGCCATTTTCGTTTATTAAAATTTTCCTTGTTTGTTTATTAGCACTATTTATTATCGGATTGAAATTTAGTGGCGACAAGGAAGAGGTGAAATAAAATGGCGTGGATGTATTTAATTATAGCTGGGCTTTTTGAAATTGTCGGTGTAATTGGGATAAAGAAAGTAGCAAAAGATAATAATTGGACGAATAATATTATTTTAATAGGTGGATTTATTATTAGTTTTCAATTTTTAACGATGGCGCTCCAAGAAATTCAGTTATCAATTGCATATGCAGTTTGGACTGGAATTGGGACGCTCGGTGCAGCGGTTGTCGGTATTTTATTTTTTAAAGAGCCGAAAAATGCTTTTCGGATTATTTGTATCGTTGGAATTATGGGGACGATTATTGGATTGAAAGTGGTGAGTTAAAGAAGAGCAAAATCTGCTCTTCTTTTTTATGAAAGTAGACTAGACACCCCAACATATAAAATAAAGGCAGAACCGAGAAAATAAACAAATGCTTTTGCTTTTTGCTGCTCTTTTATTTCATCAATTCCAAAAAGGATAAACATAATACTTAAAAGGATAAATACGAATGGTAAAAGCATAGAGAAGTTTGAAAAGAGGCTAAATAGGGCGAGAATAAGAGCGATAGTCGCTATTATAATTCGAATGTTTTTTAACATGAAATCCTCCTTTAGAAGAACAGTATAAATGGAATGACAAAAATAATGGTAAACATACTTAAACCGATGCTAATAGCTCCAATTTGCTTTTACTGCTTTTGAATCATCTCAATTCCTACTAAAATGCCATACAAATGGTAGGTGAAAAGATTTGAAAGTTCATTGTAAATGTACTGTATAAACATAGAATCAAAGTAATAAAAACGATGATTAGTTGTATTTGTTTTATGTGCATTTTAGCCCCTTTTAAGTAGAAAGAGTTAGTTACCTGGAGATAATAATTATAATAGCGACGATTAAAGTAAATACGCCAGAAAAGAAGGAGAGTGTACTATGTACTTTCTTTCCTTTCTGTTTTTCTTCTGCGCTCATGATGAAAGTCATAATAGATAAGGCAATAAGCATATAGGGCATCGTAACAAGCGGGTTTGTAGATATTCCATATAGAGCGAGAGAGATGACAATAAGAGCGGATATGATGCGAAATGTTTTTAGCATACTACCACCTATCTTCTTGTAGTTTTAAATTAGTCTTCAATGTAATAACAGTTCGTAGTTGGTATTTAAAGTTTCATTCTACATGTAACGAAGGTAGTTCGATATTACAATGAAGAGCATAAGAATAGAAACGAAAAAATGCGAGATACCCATTGATTTTCTTCCGGATTTCAGTTCATTAATTCCTAGAAGAATAAAGAAACAACTGAGAGCAAATTGCATGTATGGGAGAAGTGTGAAATTATCGGTAGCAAGAGAATAAGTGCAAAGAGAGATTGTGAGAAGCATGAAAAAATAGCGTATTCCAGTTAGCATCGAATTCCTCCTTTAAAGAGACTATTTAACGAAATGTTTCTGAGAAGCCAAGAAATAAAGCAGCAGCGCCAGCTATGAAAGCAAGTGTGCCACTAGATTGTCTCTGTTTCTTTATTTCTTCTAGACCCATAGTGAAAGCCATCAAGCCTAAGGAAATGAACATGTAAGGCATAATGTCTCTGTTGCCGCTGATAAAACCATAGATTGCTATAAATAAAGCGATAAGTGAAAAAGTAATTCGAACTCCTTTTAACATCAAGGACCCTCCTTCTACTTTATGTAGGTAATGATAAGAACAATCCAAATGAAAGCTCCAGCAACAATGCAAATAAATCCGGTTCCTGAATCCTTCTTTTTTATTTGCTCAATTGCGATGAGAAACATTAAAGCTCCTAATAGAAATTGTGAAAGTGGTAGAAAGTTATTTTGACCTGTATAGAGCCCAATTGCCGACATAATTATCACAGTGAGTGCGATTGCGATGCGAAGTATACGAAGCATACTATGATTCCTCCTTATTATTTTTCGGATAAGGGTTATCTTGGGGCTTATCAACAGAATGTTTATCCCGCATTAACGGGCAGTAAAACTCCCACCTCAAAATTCGGATGGAGCAAAGAAGTTAGGTGGGAGATCAACTGCCCGTAAACGCCCGATTGGTGAAGGCTAATAATCAGTGGGGGATGAACAAAACCCCCACTGATTATAGTTTCACTTTATATGCATAGCCTTTATTAATCGTCATGACGGAGAGTACTAATACGATCAGTACTATAATGCCGATAATTAATATTTTGAGCATGAAATCCCTCCTTTTCTTTATTTTACATAATTTTGTAATTGATGAAAACAATAGAAATTAAAAGGATGAAAGAAGGGTGTTACATGGAGAATAAAAAAACATATTATATATCAGTTGGAAATGGTCAAATTTCGCAAGTGAAGACGGCGGATACGTATAATTTTGAAATTTATGCAAATGACGAAGAGATTACGGAGTTAAGAGAGTATTTTGATCAAGCGTATGAAGAGGACTTAGGTTCGTATGTACGCTCCCACGTTCCATTCGTTGAGTATCATCACGATTCGAATAATGATCGATATGATGAACAACTACAAAAAGCATATAAAATGATTTATGATCTAGGGAATCATGAAACGAAAGGATTAGTCGCACAAATGGGAATAATCAATGGATTGTAATTGGATAATATTATGCAGAAAAGCGAGAATATGCTACAATTTGTGGTAGGAAAAACTTGTAATCATCAATAGGGGAGTAATGGCATGTACAAATTTAAAGATTATTACCACAACACTGTACAATTATCGTTTGAACGTTACCCATTTTCTCCTGAGCCAAAGCATGTTTGGGTTGTATGCCGGTACGGGGATCAATGGTTATTAACGCATCATTTACGCCGTGGTCTTGAATTTCCAGGTGGTAAAGTAGAACTCGGGGAAACACCGGAAGAAGCGGCAGTTCGAGAAGTTCATGAGGAAACCGGCGGCATAGTTTCTGATTTAACTTACTTAGGGCAATACAAAGTATCCGGAAAAGACAAAATAATCATTAAAAACATTTATTTTGCAACAATTAGTGCGGTAGAGCAACATACGCATTACGAAGAAACGAAAGGGTCTGTGTTATTAAAAGACATTCCTGATAATATTAAAACTGATAGAAAATTTAGCTTTATTATGCGCGATGATGTATTAGCGCGTACGATGAAACATATAGAAGAAATCGGCTGTTTTACGAAGTAAAGTGGCCGGTTTCTTTTTTTGTGTTCAAAATAAATGTAAATATATCTTTACATTTATTTTGGGTATATTATACAATTTTGTAAAGGTGTATTTACGTTTTAGGAGGGGAAAAGATGGATAAAAGAAAAGAAACGACTGTTGCGGTTTCGATGGTTAAATTAAATTTCTATGCATTTCTTATAATATTTGTTTTGGCATTTGGAATTAGTTTTTTACATGCGCTTTTTTCAGGCGAGTTTCAAATTGAAATTACATTGCCGATTATGTTTCTTTTGATTATTGGAATGATTATTCTCGTTTGTATTCATGAGGCAATACATTTAATTGGATTTCGCTATATCGGAGGTGTTCCGTGGAGTGAACTAAAATGGGGCGTCAATTGGAAATTAGGTGCTGCATATGCTCATTCTAAACAGGTGATTACAGTAAAGCAAATGAAGACAGTGTTAATGCTTCCGTTTTTACCAACTGGAATTTTACCAATTGTATTGGGATTAGCTATGAATCTGGAGCCACTCTCATTTTTAGGGATTCTACTAACAGCAGGTTGTATCGGTGACATTGCTTTATATAAAAAAGTTTCAAAGTTTCCAGATGATGCGCTAGTTAAAGATCATCCGAGTAAACCGCAGTTTACAGTTTATGAGTAAAGCAGTCCAAAGAACCTCTCTTCCGTAGAGTGGTTCTTTGGACTGCTTTATGTTTTTTTTATTTCCACCTCTAAAAACGAAAGCACTTCTAACAAATCATCCACCACACGTGAATGTTCAAAGTCACCCCAAAATAAATCTCTCTTCCAAACGCCAAGAATCCCTACTTGTTCAGAACCAAGCACATCATTTTCTGGATGGTCTCCAACGTAAAGGCATTCTTCTGCTTTTACGTTTAGCTTTTGTAAAGCACGTTCGAAAATCTCAGGGTGAGGCTTTTTAATTCCTTCCGCTTCTGAAACAAGAATCGTGTTTGTATACGTATGTATGTTTAGTGCTCGAAGGTTGTTCATTTGAAAATCAGTAAAGCCGTTTGTAATAATACCGATTTTAATGTTTTGCTGAGTTAGTTGTTGAAGTAATTCATGCATGTTTGGGAAAGGAATACAATGATGTTGGAAGTTTGTAATGTAGTCGTGCAGCAGTTGCTCTTGCGTTAAAGTGGTAATGTTGTATTCGCAAAGGAGAGTGGAATATACCTTATCTTTCCATGTGTAACCATTATTGTCGAGTTCGAGAAAACGAGAGCAATACTCGAATTTTTCTATGTTTATCAAATGAAAGGCGAAGCGATTATATTGATCACGAATAAATTGCTCTAAAGATTGACGACGATCTAATAGTGTTCCATCTAAGTCAAATAAGATTGCTCGAATCATGGGAAACCTCCATACAGTTTTTATAATTAATTATCGCATATTCGTTAAAAAATGATTATGATATTTTTGTAGAATGGAATAATGGAGGTGCGTATGAAGAAACTTTATGGCAAGTTAGTGTGTTTTATGATTTCAACGGGCTTAGTAGCTGGATGTGATATGTCGGAGCAAACTTCGAAAAGAGAGAAAAAAGATGTGTGCGAAACGACAGAAGAATGCACACAAATAGGTGATAAAACACTTCAAAAAGTATATAAAAAGATAGATGGACTTTCAGAACTTGAAGTACTAGAGGATTATGATTTAGAAGGACATTCAAGTAACGATATGAAAGAAGCAGAAATGAAAAAAAAGGATGATGAAAATTATTTCTTTTTAGCTTCTTATTATATTGATGGTGATGAAATTGTAGATCCTTATTTTGATAAACTAGATCGCAAACGATTGAATAAGGCTTTTGCGGAGGATAAGGACGCGAAAGAAGAAGTATTAAAGCAACGTCAAGATAGGGATTATCATGAATCGTTATGGGAGATGTATAGCACGCTTATTCCTGCTAAGTATCGCACTGACATAAAAGAGTTTGATATGGTAACAGATGGATACGATGGAATTGTGGCTCATGTTATGCCGAGTATGGAGTATCCGAAAGAGTGGACTATTAGTTTAGATACGCTTGATTCTGCAGTAAATATCGATCAAGTGATGAAAACATTAATACATGAGACGGCTCACGTATTGACACTGGGACATAAACAAATACCAGTAAATGAAAAGTACTTAAAGGCTTTTGAAGAAGATAAAGATATTTCATCATACCAAAATAAATGTAAATCTCTTTTCTTACAAGAAGGATGTGCGAAGGAGAGCTCTTATATAAATCAATTTTATAATTCTTTCTGGAAACCAATTGACCAGGAGTGGACAGAAAAGAAAGTGGAAGAAAGCGAAGAAGCTCAAATTGAATTTTTTAAGGAAAAGCATGGTGAGTTTGTTTCACTGTATGGAACGACAAATGTAGCGGAAGATATCGCAGATACATTTACAGCGTTTATTTTACAAGATTCAAAAAAGGTGAAAGAAGGAACAGAATTAAAATATAAAAAAATTGCCTTCTTCTATCAATTCTCCGAGCTTGTAAAAATGAGAGCAGAAGTGTTAGCGGGATTATATGATGTTTCGAAAACGATAGAAAAACCAAGTGGACATTAATGCGAATTATGTGTTCGATATATTTTAGCCAAGGGAAAACGTGAAGAATTGTAGTTCTTTGCGTTTCTTTATGTTGATAAAATTGAAAATTCTGTCTTTTTTAAAAAAGAAGAAGGAACTGAATCATTAAAATAGAATTAGTATAAAAACGTCACAAATTAGACACAATTATAATGCGCATAGTATAGGGGCTATAAGTTTACTCTCGAGGAGGTAATGAAACGTATGAAAACGATTCTTGCTGTTGCTGGTCTCATTTGGGTAATGTCTCACGGTTTTCCGATTTTTGAAGGGGAGCAAATTCGTAGTGCATTAAATAAAGAGTTTAATGATTATCATATTATTGATCGAAAAGATAATGTCGTTACGGTGCGTGTGAAAGATTGTTTCCATACAGTTACGGTTGCTAATGGGAATGTTACAGATGATTCGAAAATGTGTGATAAAAGGTAGAAGAAAGAAGCTGACTCTAGCGTATCGCTCTAAGTCAGCTTTTTTTTCGTTTTCCAATAAGGAGTTTTTCAAATGCCTCGACAAATACATACATAAGAGTTGCGAGGACACAAGTGAGCAATACACTGAGTAAGACGAGTGTGAAGTTAAAGACTTGGAATCCGTAGCTAATTAAATAGCCAAGCCCTTGTTTAGAAACGAGGAGTTCCCCGAAAATAACACCGACCCATGATAAGCCAACATTCACTTTTAACGTTGAAATAATTGCAGGGAAAGATGAAGGGAGAATAACGTGCTTATAGCATTGCCATTTATTTGCGCCAAATGTGTCCATGACCTTAATATAGTTGGAATCGACTTCTTGAAATGCGCTGTAAATAACGAGAATGGTAATGATGATGGAGATGATTACCCCCATTGCGATAGAGGATGAAATATTTGGACCGAAAATAACAATGATGATTGGACCGAGTGCAACTTTTGGCATTGCATTTAGGACGACGAGATAAGGATCAAGTACGCGGGCCAAAAGTGGCATCCACCAAAGGAGAGTAGCAATAATAGCTCCGAGTATAGTTCCGAGAATGAAGCCTACTCCTGTTTCAAGTAATGTCGTCCATATGTGGACCCAAAGTGAACCGTCAATCCATTTCGTTAAAAAGAGATCCCAAATACTTGAAGGAGAGCTAAAGAGTAAAGGATCAATCCATTCTTTTTTACTAGCTATTTCCCATAGTGCAAAGAAAAGAACAAGAAGTACAAGTTGTAAAGAGCGAGCTAACCATGCATGTTGTCTTTCTTTTTTTCGAAACTGTTCATGTAGTTGTTTTATATTATCCAAGTCGTTCCAGCTCCTTCCATATTTCTTGGAAGAGGGATGGGAAGTCATGGTGGTGGCGTGCTTCTAACGGCGATAAGGAACGGATACTTTCTGGGACGATGAATGTTTTTGCAATTTTTCCAGGGTTCGCCTGCAGCAAATAAATACGATCACTCATCGCAATTGCTTCTTCAATATCATGTGTCACAAGTAGGGATGTTTTCTTATAGTTACGTAGTAATGTGAAGACGAGATCTTCTAGTTTTAATTTTGTTTGATAATCAAGAGCGGAAAATGGTTCATCTAACAATAAAATTTTTGGGTCGGTCGCTAATGTTCGAACGAGTGCAGCACGTTGGCGCATACCACCGGATAGTTCACGAGGGTATTGCTGTTCTATATCATATAGGCCGACTTGTTTTAAAAGCTTTAATGTATGTTCTTTCGTATTTTCATCATAAACCTTCCGAATATGAAGTCCGAGCATAATATTTTCTTCAATTGTTTTCCACGGAAACAAGTAATCTTGCTGGAGCATATAGCCCATAGAGGGGGTCTTAGTTGTAATCGGTTCACCATCTAAAAATACGATACCTTCAATTGGATCGAGTAGACCTGCGATGATGGAGAGGAGCGTTGTTTTTCCGCAACCACTTGGACCAAGGATTGAAATAAATTCGCCTTCGTCTACTTGCAAACTCATATCTTCAAGAATAAGTTTGGCATTTTCTTTTGCAAAAAAGCAGTGAGAAACGTTACGTATTTGTAAAAAGCTCATACACTTCGCCTCTATTTCTTAATAACGCTTTCGGCAATTTTTGTATTGACGAGCGCTTCATGTGGAACTTCTTTTTGTAATTCACCAGATTCTTTCATAATCGTTTGGAGTTGTTTCCATTCTGCATCATCTAATAATGGATTTGTCGCATAAGAATGTTGTTTTTTGTAGCGCTCAATTACTTTTACTGAAATGTCTTTTGAAGTGTCTTTAAATAGTGGTGAAACGGCATCGGCAATCTCTTCTGGACTATGTGTATCAACCCATTGCTGCGCTTTATATAGTGCGCGCGTGAATTTTTCTGCAGCAGCTTTATCTTTCTTTAAGAAACTTTCTTTTGCCATAAACGTTGTATAAGGGACAGTACCAGATTCAGCCCCGAAAGACGCGACGATATAACCTTTTCCTTCTTTTTCAAGTATACTTGCAGTCGGTTCAAAGAGCTGTACAAATTCTCCCGTACCAGATGCAAAGGCATTTGCAATATTAGCAAACTCGATATTTTGAATTAAGTTCGTATCTTTGCGAGGGTCAATACCATTTTTCTTTAAAACGTATTCACCAACCATTTGCGGCATGCCGCCTTTACGCTGTCCTAAAAACGTAACGCCTTTTACGTCGTTCCAATTAAAAGAGTCTAATTTTTTACGGGAAACTAAAAATGTGCCATCTGTTTGTGTAAGCTGCGCAAAATTAATGACAGGATCTTTTGCTCCTTGTTGATGAACATAAATAGACGTTTCTGAACCAACGAGAGCAATATCAATTCCGCCAGATAAAAGGGTGGTCATCGTTTTATCTCCGCCAGCTGTTGTTTGTAAGTCAATATTTAAGCCTTCATCTTTAAAAAATCCTTTTTCCATTCCAACATATAATGGTGCGTAGAAAAGAGAGTGTGTAACTTCGCCAACGCGAATTTTTTGAGCTTGTTCTTTCGTACTTTCCTTTGTACTACTACAAGCAGCGAATGTGAAAACAGCTAGTAACATGATGCAAAAAACGGTTATTAATTTTTTCACTATATGACACCTCCTAGAAGTCAATCTACAAGCATAATATGTAGGTAAGTGCCCATATGTGAGTATATATAGCAGGAATTTTTTGGGTAGTAAAGAAGTACAAATATAAGGGGTGATAAAATGGATTACGAATACGATGATAGCGTACATTTACATCTTGATTATTTCGGAACTGAATGTGATATGGAATCGATTGCTTATAAGAGGAAGCATGAAGACGTGTGGGATGTGTATTTTAATTTTGGAGTATACGGTCTTCAGAAAGAGGAGATAGAGACAGGTCGGTTTATGGACGAATATGCTGGTTATTACGTTTTTTCTGTACATGCTCGTGATTTGAGCTGGGAGTTTGGAAGTGCTCAGTTTGAGGAATGGATTTTGAAGAACCATATAGTAGAAAGAACGCTTCAAAAATAGGGAGGAATTTTGTGTTTGAATTTCTCATCTTATTGCTTATTTGCGTAATTGGAATTTACATCATGCAAGTGCTCACTTACCGATTCGCAAAGAAAAATATTCATAAATATAAGGAAATGAAATGGATTCATATGTGGCTAGACATGACTATGAAAAAGGGTCCGAGATTAGATTTGTTTGATTTTGTACTTATAGTAATCGTAAGTATCATATGGAAAATATGGATGCTTCCTCTTGTATAGTAAACATGCTAATCATCGTATCCTAATAAATAACGAGAAGAACCTGTCACATGACAGGTTCTTTTCTATTCGGTATGTACAAGAGGTAACAGATGACATTATACGGAGGGTGTACATGAGAAGACGTTGTGTACATAATATGTTATGTTTATATAAGTAATATTTTATTACGGTGCGGGGTGAAATTAATAAACAGAAAAGAGGGAATGAATTGAGGTGTAATTTTTCATTTCATCAGCCAAGAAGAAGTATATTAATTTCAGCGATGTTAAGTGGCCTAGTAACCCTATATGTAATACCCACACTTTTCTTGATTTTAAAATATTTTAGTTTAGATACGATGAAAGATATGTTAAATCAAAAAATTGTCTTAAGTATAATGACAATTTTGATGTGGATTGTACTATTGTATGTTGCGCATTTGAATAAAGATATTGTTAATAAATTTAAACGGATTATTAGGATTTATATTAGAATGTTTTTAGTAGCGCATGTGGTTACTTTGCTTTTTATTTTCACACAAAATAATATGAATCTCGTAAATACACTGAATTGGATTTACAATTATAACGCACAGTTTATATTTAGTTTAATTGTAATTTATGCGATATATGTTTTAGTGTATAACGTACTTGGGAAAGTTTTTTTGAGTACTATTTTGACAAGCATTTTGCTAATCATTTTGGCTATTGTAAATCACTTCAAAATTGTTTTTAGGGGAGATCCACTATATCCTTCTGATTTTACACAGATTGGACATATGCAATCTGTTATACCAATGGTGATGGATTATTTTAGTTGGGGTTATATTCTTCTCGTTATTGTAAGTGTTATTGTCTGTATTTTGGCGGGTATGTATGTGAGGAAGTATATTCAAAATGTAAAAGTTCATGCAGGCGTACGAGTACTATTTATAATAGGATCCGTTTTTATTTTATATGTGTATGGTAATTTTACGAATACGTTTATGAATAAATGGTTTCAAAAGTCAGGTATAGAGTTCGTTTTGTGGAATCAAAATGAAAATTATGCTTCGAACGGTTTTGTGTTAGGCTTTATAAGTAATCTAGATACAACAGTTATTGAAAAGCCGAAAGAGTATTCAAAAGAAAATATGCTTCAAATAGCAAACGATATAAAGAAACAATATAGTAGCAATATAGGGACACAGAAGCAAAAAGAGAAACCGAATATTATTTTTGTAATGAGTGAATCGTTTTGGGATCCAACGAAGTTAACGAACCTGTCCTTTAGTGAAGATCCTTTACCTAATTTGCATCATTATATAGAAAGTTTTCCTGGTGGACAAACTATTTCTCCTGCATTTGGAGGAAATACTGCGAACGTTGAATTTGAGGTATTAACGAGTTATTCAATGAGTTTGTTAAAACCAGGATCTATACCGTATCAGCAAGTTGTTACAAATAAGAAAGAAATTCCATCAATTCCTCGAGCTTTGAAAAAAGAAGGGTATTATACAAGTGCAATTCATTCGTTCGGTCGCTCATTCTTTAAACGGGATGACGTATATAAAGTGTTAGGGTTTGATAAGTTTAATGCACAAGATACGATGGAAAATGTAGAAGTTGATGGAGATTATATTAGCGATTTATCTATGAGTAAAGAGATAATAGCTGAATTAGAGAAGCAAAAGAAACCTACTTTTATTCATGCGGTTACAATGCAAAATCATTTTCCATTTACAGAAGGAAGATTTGGCGAAAATCAAATAGAGATTAGTGGTTTAGAGAATGAAGAATCGAAGGCTGAATTAGAGACTTATACAGAAGGTTTAAGACGTTCAGATGAAGCTCTTCAATATTTAATAGAGGAGCTAGATAATTTAGATAGACCTACATTATTAGTATTCTTTGGGGACCATCTCCCATCACTAGGAACGAATAAATCTCTTTATAAAGAGACTGGTTATATAACGAATGAAAAAACACCAAGTGAACGATTAGCGATGGCGCAAACGCCGTTATTAATGTATGCAAATTTTGATATGCCAAATGACAATTTAGGTTTAGTAAGTCCAATCTATTTTTCAAATCTTGTCTTTGATTATGCTGGATTAAATAAGGTACCGTTCTATCAATTTTTATCGAAGTTATATGGAGAAATTCCCGTACTTCGTGATGAATTGAAGATAGGAAAAGACGGAGAAGCAATAAAAAGTTTAACAGAAAAACAAAAAGAAATGTTAAAGCAATATGAGTTTATTCAATATGACTTACTCATCGGAAAGCAATATAGTAAGGATATATTATTTAAATAGGCGACAAAAAAGAACTTGTATACGATACAAGTTCTTTTTTCATAGTATTTAACGGGATAACCAGACAAGCTAGGTTTAGGGAGTATTACTTGTACATTTAGTATAAATTAAAATAGAGTCGTTTTAATAATTGATTTGTGAGAAGTGTGTGAATTTTTCATCTAGTATATAATTGGACAATTTGTTTAATTTTAATAGAATCAGTTCCAGATTTGTTATTAATTTTTAGTTTGCAATTATTTGTTGTATGGATTTATAAACAGACAGGATATCGCTTCGTTACCATTTATGCGTTTAATGATGAACGTGCATATGTCTTACCGATTCTTTGTATGACGATTGTTCCAACTCTTCATTTTTTCCGCATTATCGTTTTATTTTTAATGGAAGAGAAGAATAAGCCATATGTGGAATTTGCTCGTGCAAAAGGTAGTTAAGAAAAAAGAATTTGCCGTAAAGGAACTATGAATTTAAAAATTTTATCAGTTCTTTATTTAACTCATCCGCTTGATCGATTGGAGAGCCGTGGCCACTATTTGTAAGAGGATATAGTTCAGAATTTTTAATTCGCTCTTTTGTTAGCTCAGCACTTTTATAAGGGATGAGTTGGTCGTGAACACCGTGGAATATTTTTGTTGGAACGTTAATTTTACTTAAGTCTTTCGTTACGTCTTCGGTCGCGGCTGCTTGCAAAATTTTGATGAGAGCATAAGAAGCGGACTGCATACCGAGATAAGAAAACCATTCTAGTGTAGCCGCTCCTAAGTTTCTATTAAAAAATGATAAAGATACATCACTTAGAAACTTAGGTAAATTTACATACATTTGATTAATAAGAGCATCTGCTTGTTCTTTCGGTACGCCGTAAGGGGATTCTTGGTTTTTCACGAAAGAAGGAGAGACAGCATCCACTAATGCAAGTTTGGAAATACGACGCCCATCATATCGTGACATATACCGAATAGAGAGAGCGCCACCGACTGAGAAGCCGACTAACGTAGCATTTTCTATTTGAAGTGCTTCTAATACAATTGCGATATCATCAGCTAAACGATCATAAGTGTAACCAGTCCATGGTTTATCAGACTGTCCGTTTCCTCGTATATCCATGGCGATGCAGCGGAAACCATGTTGTGGTAAGATATTAAATTGATATTGGTACATTTGATGATTTAAAGGCCAGCCATGAATGAAGAAGACAGGTTTACTTCCAGGGCCTGGGTTAATATCCTCAACAAAAATGTGTACATCTTTTTCAACTGTAACGAACATGATGTATCCTCCTCATGCATTTTAATAGGCTCTTTCCCAAAATCGCTGTTTTGTCATGGCCTGAATAAATTCATTTGCAAGTAAGGTAGGGTTTTGTTCTGTTATAACGCCAGGTTTTCCTTCGATGTTTAAAGATTGAACAATAGTAGTTCCATTTTGGAAAGCGCCAATTGGCTTAAAGTGATTATACGATTCTACGACGAATGAACTTGCCTTGTTAAGAAAATGATCATTAATATTTCCGCCAATAAGAAGTAGCCCATCATAAAGAAGTGGTGACCCTGTTAAGAAAGTATCATTCACTTCCCACTGTCCATTTTGAGAGCCTTGCACAAAACCTAATCGTTCGGAAATAATAACGGGCTGAAGACCGGCTTGTTTGAATTGATTTATAATATATTGTGCGTTTTGACCGTCATATCCGTTTGCGACAATGACGCCTACTCGTAATGTATTTGGGCTGAATGTTGTATGTTTCATACTTAGTGCTGGTGAGGATTTTGTAACATTTGATTCTTGAACATTTGGCACTGTTGCCCCGACTGCTTCAGCTACTAAAGTAGCTAATTCTGTACTTATATGACCAATCATACCTACGACTTGTTGGCGAACTGATTTACTTTTTACTTTTCCTAATTCAAAGGAAAAGGCCTGCATAATATGGATTTTTTCGACGTGGCTCATACTATTCCAAAATAAACGGGCTTGTGAGAAATGGTCTTTAAAACTAGCGGCTGTTTCTCTTGTTTTATGTCCAGAAACAGTAGAAGGATATGTAACGAAACCGCCTTTCGTACCAGGTACAGTAAAGGGAGAGTTATTAGCTAAAGAGTTATTATGGTAAGCGACTTTTCCTTTATCAATTATATATTTAGACGCACCATCTCTTTGATTGTTATGAAAAGGACATACTGGACGATTAATCGGTAACTCTTGATAGTTTGTACCGACGCGTGCTAATTGTGTATCTGTATAAGAAAATAGTCTACCTTGTAAGAGAGGATCATTTGTAAAATCGATACCGCGGACGATGCTTCCAGGGTGCAGTGCGACTTGTTCTGTTTCCGCAAATACGTTATCAACGTTCCGATTTAACGTCATTTTTCCGATGATTTTAACAGGGAAGTCTTCTTCCGGCCAAATTTTCGTTGCATCTAATATATCGAAATCGTATTTAAATTCGTCCTCTTCTTCTAAAATTTGAACGCCAAGTTCGTACTCAGGGTAGTTTCCAGCATTAATATTTTCCCATAAATCACGGCGATGATAATCTGGATCAGCGCCGCCTAGTTTTTGAGCTTCATCCCAAATTAACGAGTGAACGCCAAGCTTTGGCTTCCAGTGGAATTTTACGAATCGTGACTTTCCGTGTTTATTAACTAAACGAAATGTATGAACGCCGAACCCTTGCATCATTCGAAAACTTCTCGGAATTGCGCGATCCGACATAATCCACATCATCATCGCAGCTGATTCTTGATTATTGGCGATAAAGTCCCAAAAAGTATCGTGTGCTGTTTGTCCTTGGGGAATCTCATTATGTGGCTCTGGTTTAAGGGCATGAATAAGATCCGGAAATTTAATACCATCTTGAATGAAGAAAATCGGAATGTTATTACCCACTAAATCGAAATTTCCTTCCTCTGTATAAAACTTAACAGCGAATCCTCGTACATCTCGGTTCGTTTCATTTGCACCTTTTGATCCAGCAACTTCAGAAAAACGAATAAAAATAGGTGTCTTTTTAGATGGGTCTTGTAAAAAATGAGCCATTGTTAAGTCTTCTAAAGAATCATATAGCTCAAAAACACCATGTGCTCCGTAACCGCGGGCATGAACGACTCTTTCAGGAATTCGTTCACGGTCAAAATGAGCGAGTTTTTCTCGCATCAGGAAATCTTCTAAAAGTGTAGGACCACGATCGCCGGCGGTTAAAGAGTTTTCATCATTTGAAATTTTGACACCCGTATTCGTTGTCATCTCTTTTCCTTCATTGTTTTTCGTAAAGGATTGTAACTGTTCTATCTTCTTATTTTCACGACCGTCCATATAAAGCACCTCCCATATTATACGTATTATTGTTCATGGTTTTTATGCTTACATATGGTGTGGGGAAGTATATTATCTATGGATTGATTTTCCTCATTTGTTCAATTTATCTTTGTTTGTCTATGAAAATCATTTATTATAATAAATGGTATTCTTTTGAAGGGGTGTTGAAGTGGAAGAGAGTTTTCTATCAGCTAAAGAAGAAAAGAAAAACGCTAAGATTTTCTTATGGGTAATACATGTTATTTTAATTGTATACGAGGTTGCATACGCGATTATATTAGAAGATACAATGCCTTTAGGAAATTGGCATAAAGGGATATGGAAGCTTGCATATATTATGGCTATATTAGGTATTAGTGTTTACTTATTTGAGAGAGAAAAAGCATATTTAGTTAAATATACATATTTATTTGCATACATGATCGCAGAGACTTTTAATATTGGATGGTATGCTTTTCATAATACAATAGCATTTGATGAAGGGAATGTAATTGAATATATTTTCATTTTCTTCGTACCGATCTTTTTGAGTAAAAGATATTTATTTGTCCTAGCGCCATTCCTTATAGGGAAATATATGATATACCTATTTGTATTTGGAGAACTTAACCTGTTTATGTCTCTTGTTATAAATATGGTGTTACTTTTCGTGTCATTTATTATTTTAAATCGATTTTTACAATATCTTTCAGCAGTAAAGGGACGTATTGCAGAGGCAAGTCAGTCACAAAAATTGGCGGTTATCGGAAAAATGGCAGCGACAGTCGGACATGAAATTAAAAACCCACTTGCTTCATTAAAAGGGTTTACGCAATTACAAAAAGAGAAACACGAAAAAGATGCAACATATGAACAAATGATTCTTGAAATCGAAAATATGAATAATATGATTAGTGAATTAATGGAGGTTGCTACATGTAAACCTTCTGTTTATGAAAAACACATTGTAAGTGATGTTTTAGTACAAGCGGTAGAAAACATGCGCGGAAAAATGAACGAGTTAAATATAAATTGCACCTTTAATGAAGAGCAAAATAGAAGTGAAATTGAATGTGATAAACGCAAATTAAAAGGAGTATTTTTGTATGTTATTAAAAATGCTTTAGAGGCAATGGAACATGGCGGAACATTAAAAATACAAGTTGAAAATAAAAAAAGAGATTATGTAATAGTAAGTATAGTAGATAGTGGTTTTGGGATAAAAAAGGATAATTTAGGACGAGTTAAGGATGCTTTTTATACAACGAAGCAAGATAGAATTGGATTAGGTCTTACGGTAGTAGAGCGAATTGTGACAGAGCATCTTGGAGAATTACACATTTCTAGTGAAGTAAAGAAAGGAACGAGAGTAGAAATACTGCTCCCGAAAAAATGTGAGCGCAATGTGACACAAGATTAAGAGGTGTTGTTAAAGGAGTTATCATATGGAAAAAGGCAATATATTTGAAAAAGAAGAGATAAAGGCATTAATAATATTTTTAAGCTTATTCTTCGTTATATTTTTTGCGTATGATTTTGCTGAAAAAGCTATTGTCCTTTTATCAGATAAAAATCAAAAACTAGCAGATGCTTTTGGAGAAGGATTGGGTTTATGGCTATATAGTTTGATGGTTGGATTATTCTTTATAGGACTTTATTTTATGAAATGGAAAAATCCGTATATTGTGAAGTATATTATTTTAATTGGCTATAATATATTGGATTTTATTAATAACTTCATTATTTATTACGGAAGTGATGCGGAATTTGATGGCGGGAATATAGTAGAAGGATTCTTTATTTTATTTGCACCGATATTTGTGAATAAGAGGTACTTTTGGTTAGTTGCCGGAACTATTGTTGGGAAATATGCACTTATGGGATTCGTTGTTCAATCCTTTATCGTTCTTATCCCAATAGCATTATATAGCGTGTTTGTTATTATATGTTGGATTATATTTTTAAGATTCCAATCTTACGTTCGTACACTTGAAATGATGGATAAAGAAATACGAAATGTAGAAAAATTAGCAATGGTTGGGAAAATGGCGACAGTAATTGGCGATAAGATTAGAAGACCGTTAGAAAAATTGAAAAAACTTGTGAATAAGCAAGCGAAAAAATATCCAGAAGATAAAATTTATAGTGAAATTATGAGACAGGAAGTAGAGCGAATTCATACAATTGCTACAGAACTAAATGGGTTTGAGAAATCTAAATCGGTAGAATCTGAAACGCATAATATTAAAGAAATCATCTCTTATGTTATCAGGGTTATGGAAAAGCCAGCTTTAGAACAAGGGATAAAAATGCATGCTATTTATAGTAAAGATATACCTTCAATTACATGTGATGAAAAACGATTGAAACAAGTATTTTTTAATTTAATAAAAAATGCGATTGAAGCAATGTCAGTTGGCGGAACTATTACTGTAAAAGTTATAGTGGAAGATGTGATCATTGTTCAAATTATAGATGAGGGATGCGGCATTCCGAAAGATAAAATTCCGAAGCTAAATGAAGCCTTTTACACAACGAAAGAAACTGGAACAGGCTTAGGATTAGTAGTTACGGAAAAAATTATTAAAGATCACCACGGTAAATTGAACTTTGAAAGTGAAGTTGGAGTTGGAACGACTGTTGAGATTATGTTGCCGATTTAATGATAGTGTAAGAGATAAATAGAAAACATCACTTAATCAAAAGTGATGTTTTTTAATTTATCTTGCGTTAAGATCCAATTGGTTCAACCAATAATCAGTAGGGAAGGGATCCCCCTACTGATTAAAGCTTTTTCTATAGAGTACAGTTTAAATAGAGGTAATTAGAAAAATAGAGTATATAGCACTGTCAGTAATCCCAGGGCTAATATAAAGGCATAATGCGTCTCCTCTTGAAACCGGATTTCCAGTTGTTGTACTAGTCCAAATAACAGTGGCAGGTCCTGGTAAAGGGGTAGGGTCATACACTTGAACTAGCTGTGATCCAACGTCTGAAGGAGTAATAGTAAATGTGATTGTTCCAGTGATTTTAGCCGTAGTGGTAAAAGTAATAGTAGATATAACGTGATCAGAGGTAGGGGCGGAAAGGTTTGTTGGGACATTAGTGCAGATTTGAATTGTATAAACTTCTATAGGTAAATTATTTACATTTATAGATGCAGAAAAACCAGCTATATTTCCAGATCCAGCAATTACATAAGGAATAATATTGGAATCAACTGCTGGAGCACCTGCTATACGTTGAAACTCAGCGTTAGTTCCTTGGAAAAGGATGCTTTTTGCTGAACTGCTACCGGTGTGCCCGGTGATTCCGGTAGGTCCAGTAATACCAGTGGGTCCAATGCTGCCAGTAGGCCCGGTGTTTCCGGTAGACCCAGTAGGACCAGTAGGACCAGTAGAACCAGTAGAACCAGTAGAACCAGTAGAACCAGTAGAACCAGTAGAACCAGTAGAACCAGTAGAACCAGTAGAACCAGTAGAACCAGTAGAGCCAGTAGCCCCGGTAGAGCCAGTAGCCCCGGTAGGTCCGGTAGCCCCGGTAGACCCAGTAGCCCCGGTAGAGCCAGTAGCCCCGGTAGGACCAGTAGATCCGGTAGGACCACCTTCTACCAATAAGATATAATCTTGAGACACATTCGGAAATCCTTGAGGTGCATCTTTTTTTACAACATAGCCGCTACTCGTGTAAGTGACAACTTGTCCCGTTTTATAGTTAGGAGCGGCTGCTAGACTAAAAGCGGTAGTACTTTGCAAACCGGACCCGGCATTGCCAGTAGGTCCAGTAGCACCAGTAGCACCAGTGGGTCCAGTAGCGCCAGTAGGTCCAGTACTGCCGATAGAACCGCTGTTGCGTCTACCGTCACAACTAAAGCAATTGCGTTGGTACATATATTATCTCCTTTCTATATTTTTGAAAATATAGTTTTAAAAGTAGAACTACTATATATATATTGTAGATTCTATATTTTTGTGTGGTCGATCGTATTGTGTATATAGATTTTAAAAATAGGGGAGGTGTTATTAGTTTTATAACCACCAGGTCTCCTGCGGAATCAAAGTAACATCTACATCAAAATTCTCTTTAAACCAATCATACATCAATGTCTCTTTCACTAAATATTCAGAGGCAGAGTGTGACACACCGATGAGTGACATATTTGTTTCTTTCGCATAATCCATAATGAGTGAGTATTTATGCCTACCATAATCATTGTCGATATGGCAATGGATTTCTCCTGTAATAAATGATTAAGTTATTGTTCTATTTCTTTTAAGGCTCGCATATTTGGTAATCCTCCTTAAGATAGTTCTTACTTTGTTAGTTGTTTTTGTTTTTTTATGGAAAAATAAGAAGCGGATAGGAAACAAATAAAACCTAGAATCCAGCCAATAGAAGGAGAATAGGGAAGTATATGTTGTAATATCATTCCGCTAGAAATAAAAAAGCTACCTAATAGACATAAGAAAATGAGATATCGCTGTAGTTTGAACATCAGTGATACAACCTCCTTTATCACGCAGTAACTGCCCGTAAAATCCTGATTGGCGAGGGCTAATAATCAGAGGGGGATGGATACCTCCCTGATTAAAGTTTCACTTTATCACATATATTTTATAGTAGTCTTAATTTTCTGCATATAAGATTCAAGAAAAATGGTGGTACAATATATAAATGATACGAGAAGAGAGGATGTAGGTTAACACATGTACGTTACTGTAACAGAAGCAGCATATAAAAAGATTATGGATACGATTCCAAGTGAAACGAAATATATAAAGTTATTTTATGATAATGAAGGTTGCGGTTGTGTTATGAGCGGGATTATTGATTTAGTAGCCGTTTCAGAGAAAGATGAGCGCGATGTAGATATCGAATCAAGCGTACTAAACTTTATTGCAGATCGCACAAAGCTTGTATTTATGGATGATAAATTAACAGTTGATTGGCATGAAGTTGGAGGGACTTTCCAGCTGAAGAGCCCAAGCCAGTTTTATAATCCGAATATGAAGTTACATGTTCGAGTATAATGAAGAGAGAAGGAGTATATAATATGCTCCTTTTTCTTATGGATTTTTTCACATAATGAAATGTACATATAGTTGAATTTTCTGTATAATTCTCTTTGCGGAGGGGGTTGCGCATGAAAAGATGGGGAATTGAGTTATTAATTTTAAGTGTCGTTATTATTTGGGGGATTAACTATACGATTGCGAAATATGGACTTTTAGAATTTACAGCAATTGAGTTTACTGCAGTTCGAATGATGACAGCAGCACCACTACTGTTATTACTTACGTTCTTTATCGAAAAGTCACTTTATATGGAGCGAAAAGATATACCAAGATTAATCATCGTTAGCGTTGTAGGTATTGTACTGTATCAAACGTTATTTATGGAAACTGTAAAATACACATCCGCTACAAATGCTTCTTTACTCATATCTATTTCACCTATTTTTACAACTTTATTTGCGATTTTCTTGAAACAAGAAAAATTCTCCTCTCGAAAGTTAGTTGGTTCCATGATTGCCTTTATTGGTGCTACATTAGTTTTAGTAGCGGGGCATTCACTCGCTAGTTCTTTCTACGGAAATGGGATTGGACTTATTACATCAATATGTTGGGGACTTTATCCCGTTTTAGCAGGGCCGCTTATTAAAAAATACTCAGCATTACGTGTTACTGCATGGTCGACATTAGTTGGAGCGATTCCGCTTTTATTGTTAAGTGGTCCACATGTATTTGTCATGCCATTTCACATTACACACGGAATGACACTATTTGCTTTACTATATTCTGTTTTCTTTGTAACAGTATTCGGTTTAGTCATGTGGTATGTTGGTGTTCAAAAAATTGGTGCGTCACATACGATGGTATATATGTATATTACGCCGCTTGTAGCTGTTTTATTTGCAGCTGTATGGGCAAATGAATATGTATCGTTTCAACAAATAATCGGTGGAATCATCATTTTCTTCGGTTTATGGTTTGTGAAATCTGAGAAAGTAGAAGCTAATTCTATCGTGCAAGAACCTATATCAAAATAGGAAAACAGATCACCTATGATCTGCTTTCCTATTTTTTTATTTTTGGTAAAAATACGAGGAATAAAATGGCAGTAATAAGTGGGATTAAATTAAGAAAAGGAATACGGAAGAGTGTAATAAGAATAATACCTGGAAGAAGAACACCGAGGACAGCATAGAAAATACTATGTTTTTTCATGTACCAATATAATGAAAGTCCAATAAGTGCAGGAACAATGAGATGAATGAGAGCCATTAAAAAATAAATCATTAGACGCCCCCTTTATTTATGTGCTTATTACATCATATCCGTATGTTCATAGATTGATATCAATTTTTTCATAATTGGACGAAAATGTTTTGAAAAACGTCACATTTATGAGGGATTCTATATTAGAAATCTTGTATAATATTATTTCCTAAAAGCATTTTAAAAACATAAACATACTGTTTATGTTTTTAAAATTTGAGTGAAATGAATTTTTAGTAGTATGGACTCGGAAGAAATGAGTTATATAGCTTTGGTTAGATAGATAAAAACTATTGAAGGGGAGTACAATATGATTAGTATGTCATTAAGGTCGTTTAAAATTCAATCGTATTATCTACTAGGTATTCTGTTATTAGGCTGGATGTTAACACCGTTTTCAGCACATTTTCTAGGTGCAGGAATTGGACTTATTGTAAGCATGTATTGTGTTTGGATTTTAGGAAGGCGTATCGAAAAGCTTGGAGATAGTATAGTAAAGAAGACGAAAGCGCCGACGCTTGGTATGTTTAATCGCTTTGCAGCTGCAATTTTGGGTGCTATTATTATGTACGAAATTGAGCATCATATGGTAATGTGGGCATTTGCAGTAGGTATTCTGGGTGGTTATTTCTTAATCGTTATTAATTTAGGTTATTATAGTATGAAGGATGAAGAAGAATTAACAAAGGGTTAAAAGAGCTAAAAGAGCCTCTTTTTAGATGGAATAGAGGATCCAGCGACGGATAGAAGCGGTTAGGGCCTTTTTTAGCCACATGCGGTGTGAAACCAGAAGGAGCAAGTGAGCGAGAGATCTCTTTATATTTTCAAAGCCTTGATTTGTATGTGTGAAAATCCGAGTATATCAATTGAAAATTAGGTTTGGAGTTTTTTTAGATGGAACAGAGGATCTGGCGATGGATAGAAGCGGTCAGATCCTTTTTTAGTCCCATGCGGTGTGAAACCAGAAGGATGTAGTGAGTGGGGAAATAGTTTGTGTGTTCGAAGCCATGGTTTGTATGTATGTAAATTGAAAATTGGGCTTGGGAAGTTTTAAGTTGGAACAGAGGATCCAGCGGTGGATAGAAGCGGTTAGGGCCTTTTTTGTTTCCATGCGGTGTGAAACCAGAAGGATGTAGTGAGTGGGATAATAGTTTATATGTTCGAAGCCGTGATTTGTATAAATGAAAATCTGGTTACTTAAATTGAAAATTGGCTTACTCTGGAATAAGGGATCCGGCGGTGGATAGTACAACAGGAAGCGTAACTTTGTATAAAATATAGGTTTCCACTTCCAATAAGTTAATATGAAATCACTTAGTAGTATGACTCTTAGGTTCTTTAAAAAAGTTGGATACAATACAACAAACTATTCCGGTAATTAGAATAATGTATTTTATCGTTTCACTTGTATGCTCAAATAAATTAACGTTAAGCATCACAAGTCCCCAAAACATTTGAATCGCTCCATAACTGAATAAAACTTTTCCTGTACGAGAAAAATTTTTCATGGGCCTCACCCTTTCCTTTATATGTAAAATATAACATAGGAAACTACAAATGAATGATTATAAAATGAATTTTCTGTAAATTTATGAGTGTTGATATGCAATAGATGAAGAGATTAAAGTTTCACTTTATATAAGATATAGAAAGAAGCTTACGTTTTTAACGTAAGCTTCTTTTTTATGTAAGTGTGTGTAACCGTTAAGCCGCAGTGGGTTTTGTCGGTGAGTACGCGGAACTTTACGGTTACACGACACTTATTCATATGAGTAAAAGGGTTATTTCAACAGAAAATTTGTAATTAAGCGATTGGACCGCCTAAGTTAATAATATTTTCAGAAACGCTATCGAATTTTTTGAAGTTTTCTTTAAATTCGTTTGCAAGCTCAATTGCTTTCGCTTTGTAAGCATCTTTATCAGCCCAAGTTTGTTCAGGCATTAATACTTCATCAGGTACACCTGGAACATGACGAGGTACTTCAAGGCCAAAGATGTCGTGTTTTGCAGTTTCAGCTTTAGCAAGTTCACCGCTTAGTGCTGCTTGAATCATTGCACGAGTGTAACCTAAGTTCATACGTTTACCAACGCCGTATTCGCCACCAGTCCAGCCAGTGTTTACTAAGAATACTTTCGCATCATGTTTCTCGATTTTTTCACCAAGCATTTCAGCATAACGAGATGCATCAAGCGGTAAGAACGGTGAACCGAAGCAAGTAGAGAATGTAGCTTGCGGAGATGTAACACCGCGCTCTGTTCCTGCTAGCTTACTAGTGTAACCGCTTAAGAAATGGTACATAGCTTGCTCTTTTGATAACTTACTGATTGGAGGCAATACGCCAGATGCATCAGCAGTTAAGAAAATAATTGTATTTGGATGTCCTGCAACACTTGGCAGTACGATATTGTCAATCGCATGCATAGGGTATGCAGCACGTGTATTTTCTGTTAAAGTAGTATCGTTATAGTCAGCGATGCGTGTTTGACCATCAATGACAACGTTTTCTAAAACTGAACCAAATTTGATTGCATCGAAGATTTGTGGTTCTTTCTCATGAGAAAGGTTTACACATTTTGCATAGCAACCGCCTTCAATATTGAATACGCCGTTATCAGACCAACCGTGCTCATCGTCACCGATTAATTTACGGTTTGGATCAGCAGATAATGTTGTTTTGCCTGTTCCAGATAAACCGAAGAATAGTGCTACGTCGCCTTCTTCGCCTACGTTTGAAGAGCAGTGCATAGAAAGAATGTCTTGTTCAGGTAGTAAGAAGTTCATAATAGAGAAGATTGATTTTTTCATTTCTCCAGCATATTCTGTACCACCGATTAGTACGATACGTTTTTCGAATGAAACCATAATGAATGCTTCAGAATTTGTACCGTCAATTGCTGGATCTGCTTTGAAGTTTGGTGCAGAAACAATTGTGAACTCTGATTCGTGAGTTGCTAATTCTTCTTCATTTGGACGAATAAACAATTGATGTACGAACAAATTATGCCATGCATATTCGTTAACAACTTGAATTGGTAGGCGATAGTTGCGATCAGCGCCAGCAAATCCTTTGAAGATGAATAACTCTTCTTTTTCTTTTAAGTATTCTAAAACTTTTATATATAATTTATTAAAATGTTCTTCAGAGATCGGTTGGTTCACGGCTCCCCAAGCAATTTTGTCAGCAACCGATGCTTCCTTCACAATAAATTTATCTTTAGGAGAACGTCCTGTGTATTTTCCTGTTGAAGCAGAAACGGCACCAGTAGAAGTTAATTTCCCTTCGTTTCGCATTAATACTTTTTCCACTAATTGCGGAACACTTAATTGAATCTGTGCATTGCTTCCGTTCAATAATTCATGTAAACCAATTTGGACATTCACAGTACTCATATTTATATACCATCCTTTTCATTTAATGAAATATTTCTCGTAATCCCCATCAATAGTATAACACAATTATATAAATAATGTATACTATTTATTTATTTTTGTTTGTGTGAATGTATCATTTCCCTATTAATATTTCATTCTATGGGTATTGAGAAAAACTTTCAGGAAAATGTGAATATTAATTGACAAATGAATATCATTTCTTTAGTATAGGTTGGGACGGATACTCTCTTATCCCGAGCTGGCGGAGGGACAGGCCCGATGAAGCCCAGCAACCTCACTTGTAGTGGTAAATACAGGTGAATAGGTGCTAAAACCTGTGCGAGGCTAACGGTCTCGAACGATAAGAGCAAAGGGCAAAAAGCAGTATGCAAGTAGCAAATTAAACCTTTCCTCTATGTTAAGTAGGAAAGGTTTTTCTGTATGCTTGTGTGGGAGAATAAATGTATGTCGCAGTTTGTGGCAAATTAAGGATGAGTTCCGTACAATATATACAATTACTGTAGGGAGGTTTACCACATGACAAAAAAACGTCATCTGTTCACATCTGAGTCTGTAACTGAAGGACATCCAGATAAAATTTGTGACCAAATTTCTGATTCAATTTTAGATGCGATCTTAGCAAAGGACGCAAATGCACGTGTAGCTTGTGAAACAACTGTAACAACTGGTTTAGTATTGGTAGCGGGGGAAATTACGACTTCTACTTACGTAGATATTCCAAAAATCGTTCGTGAAACAATTCAAGGCATTGGTTACACACGCGCAAAATACGGATTCGATGCAGAAACTTGTGCAGTTTTAACATCTATCGATGAGCAATCTGCTGACATCGCTATGGGTGTTGACCAAGCACTAGAAGCACGCGAAGGTCTAATGACTGACGCTGAGATTGAGGCAATTGGTGCGGGAGACCAAGGTTTAATGTTTGGCTTCGCATGTAATGAAACACAAGAATTAATGCCACTTCCAATCTCGCTTGCTCACAAATTAGCTCGCCGTTTAACTGAAGTACGTAAAGATGACACATTATCATACTTACGTCCGGATGGAAAAACGCAAGTTACAGTTGAGTATGATGAAAATGGTAAACCTGTACGTGTAGATACAATCGTAATTTCTACACAGCATCATCCAGATGTTACGTGGGAAGAAATCGATCGCGATTTAAAAGAGCATGTAATTAAAGCTGTAGTTCCAGCAGAATTAATGGATGGAGAAACGAAATTCTTCATTAACCCAACTGGCCGCTTCGTAATTGGTGGACCACAAGGTGATGCTGGTTTAACAGGACGTAAAATTATCGTTGATACTTACGGTGGATACGCTCGCCATGGCGGTGGTGCATTCTCTGGTAAAGATGCAACAAAAGTTGACCGCTCTGCAGCATATGCAGCTCGTTATGTTGCGAAAAATATCGTAGCAGCTGGTCTTGCTGACAAAGCAGAAGTACAACTTGCATACGCAATCGGCGTAGCGCAACCAGTATCAATTTCAGTTGATACATTTGGCACTGGTAAAGCATCTGAAGACGTACTAGTAGAACTAGTTCGTAACAACTTCGATCTTCGCCCAGCTGGTATTATTAAAATGCTAGACTTACGTCGCCCAATTTACAAACAAACAGCAGCTTACGGCCACTTCGGACGTACTGATGTAGATCTTACATGGGAACGTACAGACAAAGCAGCTACTTTAAAAGAGCAAGCTGGTCTATAATATATGAAAAAAAAGCTTTGCGCGTGTCGCAAAGCTTTTTTTATTTGGTTTTATCCCGCATTAACGGGCAGTAAGCCTCCCACCTCAAAATTCGGCTGTAAAGCAAAAAAGTTAGGTAGGAGGCTAACTGCTCGTAAAAGCCCGATTGGTTCAACTAATAATCAGTGGGGAAGAACAAAATCCCCACTGATTAAAGTTTCACTTTATTTACTACTTGAATGCAAGAACTACAATAAACTTCCCCGTCTAGCTCAATATACTTCTTCATATTTGTCATACCACTTGCCGGAAATGGCATATGAATCCACGCTTTTTCATACGTTTGTATTTCCTTTTCACATGATTTACAAAGGATTGGTTTCTTACGGAACATAGACGGTCACCCTTTCAGTTGGCGTGCTTTTCCTGCGCAAAAAGCACTGCTCAGTAAAAATAGCGTTGCGAATAGAATACTCACTAATGTAGCGTATGGAATCGCGCCTTTTAAGGAAAAGCCGACAGTGATGGAAGCAACAAATAAGAGAATGAATGTTGTTGTTAATTTTTTGTATAGTTCCATAGTGAGTGAACCTCCAAATTATTTTGTAATTTAAAATGAAATCTACTATGTAGAAAATATAAGGGGATTTAAAGAGTTAATGGTGTGTAGTCCAGGCGTATAAGAAAGTATATTTTCCTTTTTGTGGTCGTATATACTTATATTGTATCACGGTGCATCATTGGCTTCATACATAATTGTGTAAAGATATGTATGATAAAATGAAGAAAAGTCTTTAGGAAAGGAAAGATGAAAAATGAGTGTAACTGAACATAAAAAACAAGCTCCAAAAGAAGTGCGTTGCAAGATCGTGACGATTTCCGATACACGTACGGAAGAGACGGATAAGAGCGGACAACTATTACATGAATTATTAATAGAAGCAGGACATAAAGTGACCTCTTATGAAATTGTGAAAGATGATAAAGAGAGTATTCAGCAGGCTGTGTTAGCTGGTTATCATAGGGAAGATGTTGATGTCGTGTTAACGAATGGCGGAACTGGTATTACGAAACGTGATGTAACGATTGAGGCAGTATCAGTGTTATTAGATAAAGAAATTGTTGGATTTGGTGAGTTGTTCCGTATGATTAGTTATTTAGAAGATATCGGAAGCGCTGCGATGTTAAGTCGAGCAATTGGCGGTACTATTGGAAGGAAAGTTGTCTTTTCGATGCCAGGATCTAGCGGAGCAGTTCGCCTTGCAATGAATAAATTAATTTTACCGGAATTAGGTCATATTACATTTGAGCTACATCGCCAATGAAAATTGCAGGAATTGTATTAGCCGGCGGACAGTCTAGTCGTTTTGGAGAACCGAAAGCATTAGTGATTTGGAAGGGAACTACTTTTGTTGAGCATATTGTGAAAGTGATGACAAGTAATTTGCAAGAAGTTGTAGTCATTAGTCATTCTGATATAAAAGAGCGAGTAGAGAAACTCGTACAAGTTCCTGTTATAGAAGATATTCCGCATTATAAAGGAAATGGACCACTTGCTGGAATTGTATCAGGAATGGAATATGTAGAAGCAGATTGGTACGCTATTATGCCTTGCGATGCGCCAAATGTTTCGCATGAATGGTTTACCATTTTACTAGAGCAAACGAGTAATGAATATGATGCAGTTGTCCCTATTATTAATGGAAGGAAACAACCGTTACTTGCAGCGTATAATAACCGTGTGAAAGAAAAGATTTATGCTTTGCTTCAGGAAGAAAAAAGAAGTATGGGCCAGCTTTTATCACAATGTAATGTGAAATATATTGCTGGTGAAGATGTACAAGCGAATGTGGATTGGTTTATAAATGTGAATACGAAAGAAGAATATGCACAGGCTCAAAAAGACCTTTCAAATGAATGAAAGGTTTTTTTGATATACAGAAATTGGGGAACAATTACTGTATAAAGGTATGTGAGTAAGTTGATTTTAAGGGGAATTTCTTAAAATCATCATACAGTAAAAATACTGTATAACCATATATTAATTTTTATGGGTTTTTATTACAAGTCTGTTTAGTTATGTATCTTTTTGTTATAATGAATATAGGAATAAAATGATATTTCACCTTATGTATCATTTATTAAACTAAAATTTATAACTGTGTAATAAACTCCCTTCGTTTTTTGGAAGGGAGTTTTTCTGTTTAAGCGAGTAATTCTGATGCAGTGTGCTGAAGGACTTCTTCATATTGGTCAAGTAAGCAACGAAAGATCTCATCCCAGCTTTTTGATTTAGCATAAGACGAAGCAGCTATACCCATTTGCATAAGTTGATCTTCATTTTGCAATAAAGAATTGATGGAGGATAGAAAGGAATCTGTATCTTTTGGTGGACAAAGAATTCCCGTTTTTCCATCTGTAATAATATTTTTAACCCCGCCACTATTTGCTCCGATGACAGGTGTACCGCATGCGAGTGACTCCAGTACGACGTTCCCAAATGTTTCAGTAGTAGATGGAAATACCATTAGATCGGAGGAAGCGTAGACTTCAGCTAAATCCGCGCCCTGTAAATATCCAGTAAAAGTCACATTTGTTTTTGGAACATTTTCATGCAGGTCCTTTGCGAGAGGACCATCTCCAGCGATGAGCCAATGAATATCGTCACGTTCTTTGTTTGTCGTTTGAATAAGTGTTTGAAGAGTATCGATATCTTTTTCAGGAGCAAGGCGCCCTACGTAGGAAAGAATATATTTCGCTGTAATATTATATTTTTTTCGGAATAGGTCTTTATTGTAAGTTGGATGAAAGAGAGTACAATCTACACCACGTCCCCAAATATAGAGCTGTTGAAATCCTTTTTTCTTTAATTGATGTAATGTTTCAGGAGAAGGAACAAAGTTTTTTTGCATATGACTATGAAACCACCTTAAATAGTTCCATAGCATATTGGAGAGAAATTCGATTTTGTAATAGCGTAAATAGGCGTCAAAATCAGTATGATAAGAACCGACAACTGGGATATTTAACTTTTTGGCATAATATAACCCACAAAGTCCCATATTGAAAGGCGTGGCGATGTGAATGATATCAGGTTTAAAGGCAAGAAGTTCCCGCTTAATGCGCGGAGTAGGAAAGGCAAAGCGACATTCTGGATATAATATTGTTAACGGGATACTTCTCATTTTGTTCACATTCGCTACGAAATTATCTTCTGCCGTATGCTGAGGGGCGAAAACAGAATAGGCGATGTTTTCTTTTTGAAAATATTTAGTTAAACGTTCCAAAGTTTTCGCCACACCGTTGACTTGTGGTGTAAATGTATCGGTAAATATGGCGACTCTCATCATATCGCTCCTTTACATGAGTGGAATGAGTTGATAAAAAGAGATGATGCCAGAGCAAGTGCCAAGGCACATGCCTACAAATACATCTGACGGATAATGAAGCCCTAAATAAATACGGGAAATACCGACGCATAATGCTAACGGTAATAGAAAAGCAAGTAAGTTTGGATTATAGCAAATAAATGGAATGAGGACAGAGAAAACAGCCGTTGTATGTCCGGATGGAAAAGAATGATCTTTTAATGGATGAACTGGATATTTCGCATCCTGAATTGTTAAATAAGGGCGTTTTCGTGGATACCATCTTTTTAATATTTGCACAGGAATATGGCTAATTGTCAAAGAAATAGCAGTTGCAATTGCAGCTTGATGCAAATTCCCTGTTGCGAAAATTAAAAAGAATAGGGTAAGTGCAATGGAAAAACTTGCACCACCGATATGGGTAATATTGCTGAAAAAGATGTTTAATGTTTTTTGATCAAAGTAGCGATTAATTCCTTTGAAGATGTAACATTCTATTTTATATAGTCCACTGACCTTCATGAGATTTTTCCTCCCTCATTTACATATATATGGAGTTATTAACTTCTATTTTAATAAGATTTTATTGAGGGGATAATAAGGTTTTGTAAAGAAAAAGTTAGATTTTTTCATAAAAAAAGCTGCCAGTCTTATGGCAGCGATAAAATCAATTTTGTAACGATTTATAATATTGTCCTTTTTCAACGTATTGTGTGCGGATACGTTCCATATCTTTACGGTCTTCTTCTGTTAATTCGCGAATGACCTTCGCAGGGCGCCCGAAAGCTAACGTATTAGGAGGGATTTTCTTTCCTTGTGAAACGAGACTACCAGCACCGATGAAAGCTCCTTCACCAATTTCAGCGCCATCTAATATGATAGATCCCATTCCGATTAAAGCATCTTTTTCAATTTTGCAGCTATGTAAAATAACTTGATGCCCAACGGTAACGTCATCTTCTAAAATAAGAGGATACTGGGGGCTTTGGTGAAGTGTACATTGATCTTGTACATTTACTCTATTTCCAATTATCGTTGGTGATACATCACCGCGGATGACTGTATTAAACCAAATGCTAGATTCTTCGCCAATTGTCACATCGCCTGTAATGGTAACATAGTCAGCGATAAAAGCACTACTCGCAATTTTCGGATTTTTTTCTTTGTAAGGATATATCATGTAAAGCCTTCCTTTCCTAGAGACTAGTTTTAGTGTATCAAATTATGAAAAAGAGTGAAATGGGGGAGTTTCGTATGTGGAACTATGAAGCGGAGGAAGCGAAAGCCGTCATTATTATCGTACATGGTGCCATGGAATATCATGGGCGTTATGAAGCAGTTGCAGAAATGTGGAATCATATCGGTTATCACGTCGTTATGGGCGATCTTCCAGCACACGGAACCACTTCAAGAAATAGAGGACATATCGACTCATTTGATGAATACATAAAGGAAATAAAGTTATGGGTGAAAGAAGCAAGGAAATATAGATTGCCTATTTTTTTATTTGGTCATAGTATGGGAGGACTTGTCGTTATTCGTATGATGCAAGAAACGAAAAGAGAGGACATAGATGGGATTGTACTAAGCTCACCTTGTTTAGGAGTATTAGCTGCACCTTCCGCTTCGCTTCGTGCTGCTTCAAAAATATTAAATGTCGTTGCTCCAAAATTGCAATTTGCAACAAATCTCACTGTAGAAATGTCAACTCGTAATCATGAAGTGAGGGATGCGATGGAGAATGATTCATTGTTCTTGCGTAAAGTATCAGTACGTTGGTATAGTGAATTGATTAAGTCTATCGAGATTGCTCATGAGAAAATAGATGATTTTCCAGATGTTCCGCTCTTGCTAATGCAGGCGTGTGAGGATAAACTTGTAGATAAAACACGTGTCCGTACATGGTTTGATAATGTTAAAATTAGTGATAAGGCATATAAGGAGTGGCCTAATTGTTATCATGAGTTATTAAATGAGTATGAGCGTGATGAAATTTTGAATTATATTCAGTCATTTACTGAAATACGTGTCAATAATATAGTAGAAACAAACAAATAAATTATTATTTGTACATTTAATAGAGGAGATGAAGGAAGAAGTGAACGTACCGAGTAATCCCATAACGCTCATGGCCAAAGTATACCGTGATGTGTTTCCGGTTGTACACCATGAGCTAGCGATGTGGAAAGAGCGTGCCTACCATATTCCGAATGACGAGCTTCATAGTCAAGCGATCGCAAGTATTGAAAATAAAACGTTTCATTGTGAAGGCGGTGGTATTTTAGCGCTACTAGCAAATGAACATCGTGAGGAATGTATTCGTTTTATCGTAGCTTATCAAACGATTAGCGACTATTTAGATAATTTATGTGATCGTAGTACATCACTTGACCCGAAAGACTTTGCGGCTCTTCATGAGTCGATGGTAATGGCATTAAGCCCTGAAGTTGAAGGGGGCGGTAACTATTATCGTTATCGTGATGATCAAGATGATGGTGGTTATTTAGATGAGCTTGTTGAAACATGTCAGGACGTTTTAAAGAAAACGAAGCATTATGATAAAATTGCTCCAATTCTTCATGAACTTGCTTGTTATTATTGTGATTTGCAAATTCATAAACACGTGAAGTTAGAAGAAAGAGAACCACGCTTAAAAACATGGTTTGAAGCGCATAAAGAAAATTTACCACCGATGAGTTGGTTTGAGTTTTCAGCATGTGCAGGTTCTACGCTTGGAATTTTCTGTCTTGTAGCATATGCATTTCATGATGAGTTACATGAAGAAGATATTGTGAAAATTAGACAAGGGTATTTTCCATACGTACAAGGACTTCACATTTTACTTGATTATTTCATCGATCAAGAAGAAGACCGTATCGGAGGAGATTTGAATTTCTGTAGTTATTATGAAAACGAGCAAGCTATATTAGATCGTATGAAACATTTTGTAGAAGAAGCAGAGAAGAGCATTGGTGATTTGCCTCATGCGAAGTTTCATCGTCTCATAAGCCGAGGATTACTTGGTATTTACTTATCAGACCAAAAAGTATCAGCGCAAAAGAATATGAACAAAATGGCACGGCGCATTGTAAAATACGGAGGGCTTACTTCACGATTCTTCTATTGGAACGGGAAGATGTACCGAAAGAAAATGGCGCAGTGATGAAGAGACCATCTCAAAAGGTATTTTGGGATGGTTTTTTCCTATTAATAGGTTGCTCCTATTATCGTATTTTGTAGTTAAGTCGATATAATTTCATGTGCTGTTGCAATTTTGCTCAATAATGAAAAAGGGACAGTCCAAAATTAGATTTTTTGGACTGTCCCTTTTTACTATGATCGTATTTTTGAAAATACATATATGAGAAGTTCAATCGCGAAAATAACTAAAACAGATAGTCCGAATAAAGGCATGACAGCGCCTAGTATAACCATCATGATAAAGAAAACGAATGTGCTTTTCTTATCTCTTTGCTTAGGAGGTGCTGCTAATTTTCCTTTCGGCCTTCTTGCTAACCACATTTTTACTCCGTAATAAATAAGAAGTAATAAAGATAACGTCGTTAGTAAGCATAATATTTTATTTGGCCATCCGAATAAATGTCCTTCGTGAAGCGGGATACCGTAAGTGAACCATTGTGCAAATAATCCATAATCACGATAGTCCGTTTTCGAAATGAGTTCTCCGCTATATTGATCAAAGTAAGCTGTTATTTCTTCATTTGGTGCCACATCCATACCCGTAATACCGGAACCGCTTGATTTCGAAACAGTGAATACACCTTTCGGATCAGTCGGTAGTGAGATAACGTATGGCTTCTTTATTTCAATTCCTTTTTGTAATTCATCAACTGAAATTGCTTTTGGTTCATTTGAGTTTGATTCCGGAGGAGCTTCTTTTCTTGTTGCCCAGGGTAATTCTTTTACCTTTGATTCAGGTGGTGCCATATACAATTTCGGATATCCGATTGATTCATTCGACGCTGCGATTTTATAAATTTGGTTACCCATAAATCCTGACCAAGGTAAACCTGATGCAACTAAAAGAACGAGAGGAATTGTAAATATAATACCGATAATAGAATGACGTCGTTTTGCCTTTTCTCGCTTATTGGATGCTGGTGTGTTTTTGAATTGGCGTATACTCATATACAACCCGGTTACAATTAAAAAGATTGTCCAGCACGCTGCAAGTTCTACAATATAATTGACGACAGTGCCACCGACTAAAAGGGAACTATGTAATTCCCGCATTATATTGGCAAATGTTTCAGTTGCATTTTGATCCCCAACAATTTGATTATTGCTATCTAAATACACAAATTTTTGCTTTCCTGTATATTCATTAGCAATGGTAAGTCTCGTATTATAATCCCCATTAAACTCACTAATTTTCGCCACACTATAATGTGGATATTTTTTCTCTGTTAAGAAAAGCGAATCAGCCATCGAAATAGATTCTGTTTGGGCGCTCTTCCCAAAATATAAATCTTTATAGATGAAATCTTCAACTTCTTCCCGAAATAAATACCCAATTCCGCTCAGTGACAAAGTAATAAGAAGCGGCGTAATAAAAAGCCCGGCATAAAAATGCCAACGCCAAAAAATGTAATGAAGCGAACGATTTTGTTTCATACTTCAGTTCCCCTAACCTTCCCTATATGAATAAACTACTTATTTAATATAGCGAGATTAAGTGTGATTACTTTGAAAGAATTGTGAAAAAAGTTAAAAGTTTTGGTTGTTTTTATCAAACATAAAACACATTTTAAAAAGGATGTGTTCTATGTTTATGAAGACTTTTTTATATTTGATGCATAGATCCTAACAACTGCTTTCGCAAGACATTGAGCGGAATCAACAAAGTCCTCACTAACCACCACATTCAAATCGGTACATGCGATAATAGCGGTATCTACTTCGTCTTTTAACTGTAAAACGAGCAGACTCCATAATTTACGAGCTTCCTCAATTTCTCCGCCTTTAATACAAGTAATAATTTGATTAATCATTTCTTGCCATTGTTCATTATGAATGTACTCTATATTACGTTTTGTAATCCCGTCTTGGTAAATACCTGCTTGAACAGTTGCTTCTGTTGCAAGAAGAGCGACTCTTTTTGTATTTTCAGGAATTGCTTTTAACGTCTCATCGACTATATTCAAAATAGGAATGGTAATAGAACGTTGTAATTCCTCGAAATAAAGATGCGCTGTATTACATGGCATTGCGATGAAATCTACACCAGTACTTTCAAGTTTTTGCGCTCCTTCAATAATCGCTTTTTTCATCGCCGCATGATCAATAGGGCGATCCATATAAAACGGTGTTGGGCACGAATAAATCATCATATGAGGAAAGTCTATATCATGCTTTGCTCCATATATTGTTTGGCACTCTGCTACAACTGTATCGACGAATGGTCCGGTTGATTTTGGACCCATTCCTGCTAGTATTCCAATCATTGTTTAGTCCCCTTTAATATGTAATCAAAAACGTTTTCTGCGAACGAGAAAAAGAAATAAAGTAAGTAATAAAAATGAATATACGATAGCCCAAGCTGTAAGCCATAGAGTATGAGTAAGTATATTATATTTGTATTGTCCAAGCATTATAAAGCTTTTGACAGGTGGTAAAAACCATAGTAACTCTTTTTTTAACCGGATTGAGGCAATCGTCATAAGTAATATAAATGTAAGACTAAGCCAAGCGGTGCTTGCTTTTTGAATAATATTTCTAGTAAATAATGTTGCGATTGAAATTCCTAGTATAGATAAAGACATGTGAGCGAGAAATCCGACTAGAAATAAAGAAGCTGTCATTTTTTCATTAAACATTTGCAAAATAATTGGATAGATTACGGATATAAAAGATAAAACAGTACAAATAAGAAGAGCCGTAACATATTTACCAACGTATAATGCCGAAATATTATTTGTATGTGAAATAGTGATTTGTTCTTGTACAGGATCTTCAGTATGAAAAATTGTGACTGTAATCCAGGCAGATAATAAATAAAGTGCGAGTGCTGTTTCTAAGTATGTCGGTACAATGGGAGTTGGTTTATATGTATATACAAAAAGTAAGCTTATGCAGTACATCGCAATAGGAGGAATGTACTTATACGACTTTGTGTAGTCGAGAAAATGGTAACGAATAAGCGCAAACATAATAAACCTTCTTTCGATTTAAAAATTAGGCTGTAGCAGTGTGATAGATGCTTTTTTATGTAATAAAAACTGAAGCATTTCGTTTGTATATTCCTTTTCGATTTGTAATTGAATGAGGTTTTGATTTGAATTGTGTGTAACTTGTATAAATCCTGATTGCTTTTGTAGTTCTATAGATGAAAATGTTTCGTGAACAATTGCCTCAATATAGACCTGTTCTGTTGATTTTTGCACAGAGGTATCTTCCGCAATTGTATGATTTGCTAATGTCACAATTCTATCGGCGAAGTTTTCTAGTAGTTGTTTTTCGTGACATGTGAAGAGTATAGATATGCCTTGTTGTTTTAATGAGAGTAAAATATGCTCTAATTCTTGCTGAGAGTTAGGATCGAGCCCAGAAAGAGGTTCATCTAGAATTAATAAATGGACGTCCGTAAGTAATGCTTGCATAATGCCTGTTTTTTGTTTCATACCTTTTGAAAAGTTTCGTACAACGTAATGCTTTGCATGATGTAGATGAAAAGATTCAAGGAGCATCGGAATTTTATTTCTTAAATATTTTGTTGATAAACCGTGAATGTGGCCGAGATGATATAAATAATCCTCTAATGTAAAACGAATTCCTTCAGGAAAATGTTCAGGGACATAACCGATTTGTATATGTTCTTTTCTTTGAAGTGTCCCTGCCGTAGGTGGAATAAAGCCTGCAATTATTTTGAGTAAAGTACTTTTTCCAGTCCCGTTCCCACCAATAATAGCGAGTGCTTCTCCTTCTGGAATGGATAAATCGATGTTGTCTAGTATAAGTGATTTGCCATACTTCTTTTGAATTCCCCTTAGTTCTACTAGCAAAGTTCTATCCTTCTTTCTTCAAATATTGTATACATCCATTATATAGGAGAATAAGAAAAAGACGTGCAATGAATGCACGTCTTTTTTTGTTATGTTTTGTCGAATGATCGATATATTTGAAAAATCGTTGATATAATTATCCCGCTATTTGCCGGACAGTAAACCTCACTGATTAAAGTTTCACTTTATCGCTTCTCAATCGCCACAATAAATGGTGGGTTATTTTGCTGGTTAATGAAGCCGTATCGCAAAACGTGAGCTTCTTTTTGATCTAGTTCTTCTGCAAATGTGAGAACAGCGTCGCGTTCTACTTGTCCTTCTGGGTGTCCGTGATAAATGACAAGGACGATGATACCTTCGGGTGCCATTACGTCTAATAGTTGTTCGATCGCTGAGATTGTTGAGTTCGGTTTTGTGACGATATGCTTGTCACCGCCTGGAAGGTAACCTAAGTTGAAAATTGCGCCTGTTACTTTTCCTTTTGCATCTTCTGGTAATACGGATAAGAGTGTATCGTGACTACCATGAACTAAAACAGTACGTTCGAAAAGTTCTTTTTCTTTCAGGCGGATAGTAGAACTTTCGATTGCTTCTTTTTGAATATCAAATCCAAATACTTTGCCGTTATCTCCAATGATTTCAGCTAGGAAGCAAGTGTCATGTCCATTGCCAAGCGTTGCATCTACTGCGTAATCGCCTTCTTTAACAGCCGTTTGCAGCAGCGAGCGAGCAAACGGTAATACACGTTCTAATTTCATTTTTGTTTCTCCTCATTTGCATATTTTCCTTGCCAGCTTCCGCGGCGTACAAATTCTGCATCGATGGAATTTAATACTTCCCATTTATTTAAGCTCCACATTGGACCGATCATTAAATCAGGTGGACCGTCACCTGTGATGCGGTGCACAATTACGTCTTCTGGAATAATTTCAAGTTGATCAACAACAAGACTTACGTAATCTTCAAGAGAAAGGAATTCTAATTGACCTTTTTCATATTGCTTTACCATTGGCGTACCTTTTAATAAATGAAGTAAATGAATTTTAATTCCTTGTACGTCAAGCTTTGCTACTTCACGAGTTGTTTCCATCATCATGTCGTAATCTTCAAGGGGAAGACCGTTAATAATATGAGAGCAAACTCTAATGCCGTGTTTGCGTAATTTATTTACGCCTTCCACATAAGATGGATAATCGTGAGCACGGTTAATAAGATTTGCAGTACGTTCATGAACAGTTTGTAGTCCGAGTTCAACCCAAAGGTACGTACGTTTATTTAAGTCCGCTAAATATTCAACGACATCGTCTGGTAAACAATCTGGACGAGTTGCGATAGAAAGACCGACAACGTCTTTTTCTGCTAGAAGCGGTTCGAATTTTTCTTTTAACACTTCAAGTGGTGCATGTGTATTTGTGTACGCCTGAAAATAAGCGATACATTTTCCGTCTTTCCACTTTGAGCGCATTTTTTCTTTCATTTCATGATACTGCGTTATAACATCATCGCGGCGATCACCAGCGAAGTCACCAGATCCAGCAGCACTACAAAACGTGCAACCACCGTAAGCAACTGTACCGTCACGGTTCGGGCAATCGAAGCCAGCATCTAATGAAACTTTAAAGATTTTTTCACCAAATTCATTTCGTAAGTGGTAATTCCATGTATGATAACGTTTATTGTCGTTTGTATATGGAAAAGGGTTTTGAACCTTCATTACTTTCCCTCCTAAGACGAGTCAAAATAAAGTGAAACTTTAATCAGTGGGGGATGTTCCCCCCACTGATTATTAGCTGAACGAATCGGGCGTTTACGGGCAGTTGAGCTCCCACCTACCTTTTTTTGTTTCATCCAAATTTTGAGGTAGAGGTCTTACTGCCCGTTAATGCGGGATGAAACAAAATCCATTATAACATACTCATAAGGTTCATATGGAAGGGACACACTAAAGGGGAATTGAAGCAAGGAGGGACAATTATGGCAGAGCGTCAATCACTTGAAGAGTATATTACACAGGCAGAACAAGCGGTGGAATATGCGAAAGAACAATTAGACCAAGGCATGAGACAAGAGCATTACAATACGATGGAGTATTCGGATGCTCAGTTACAATTAGAACAAGCATATAACGACTTACAAACTATGCAGCAACATGCGAATGATGAGCAGCGTGAGCAGTTAAATAGAGCACGTATGGCAATTCGCCAATTGCAACATCAAATGATTATTACACCGCACTAAGAAGGAGTGAATGTAATGGCGAAACGTTCAGATCAAAATAATCCAGAGCAAAAAACGCAAAATGGACATAACGCTGAGTTTTCAAATGAGCTTGATCCGGTTGTGCAAGTGAAACAGCGTAATAGTAAAAAAGGACAACCGCAAAGATCAAAACAATCAGAGTAAACCAGGTCGCAATATGACCTGGTTTTATTTTGCTATATGACAATAATGTAAGATTCCTGTAAGGTTTGTCGATAGTTGTAAGCTTATTTTTCCAGTAGAGTAAGGGAGGATTTAATTTAGGACAAGGAGTTGCATTATGGGGAACAATATTACAAACAAACGAATTGATGAGTTAGATTACATTCGTGGCTTCGCATTACTGGGGATTATTTTAGTAAATATTTTGGCGTTACTTAATATTAAAGTTCCAGACCCTAATACAGTGGATGCAAGTTATCAAAGATTTCTATACTTATTTGTAGAAGGTCGTTTCTTCTCAATCTTTTCATTCTTATTTGGAGTAGGATTCTATATCTTCATTACAAGAGCAATTGCGAAAGGGAAGAATGGATATGTTCTATTTCTACGCCGCTTAGTTGCACTATTTATTTTTGGTTTAATTCATCAAATGTTTCAGCCCGGAGAAGCACTAGCGTTATACGCAATTTGTGGATTAGTCACTTTACCATTTTATAAAGTGAAGAAGCAAATAAATTTAGTAATCGGTCTTATTCTTACGATAGTTTTTAGTATTATGGCGGCTAAGGAACTATTGCCTGTAGGTTTAATTTTATTAGGTCTTGCTGCAGGACAGTACAAAGTATTTGAAAATCTTTCAGCGAAAATAAAGCAAGTCGCTATTTTTACAGGAGTTATGTTTGTTTTAAGTGTGATAGCTTTATGGTATCAATATGGGCACGTTCCTGCTAATCCATTTGTAAATATGATACTTATGACTGAGGATGGAACAATGGATGCTGCAGGTCAGTTTTTAAAAATTGGTGTTACAGTTGGACCAATTATTTCAGCTTTCTATGTAGGAGCATTAATTTTATTACTTCAGTTAAAACCAGTTCAAGCATTATTAGCGCCACTGAAATACTATGGTCGTATGGCTTTAACAAATTATATTGGACAAACTGCAATGATTTTAATTGCAGGCAGTGTATTTAATTTTGCAGGAAACTTAACGTACATGCAGACGCTATATGTGTGTATCGCAATTTATGCAATTCAAATTATTTTCAGTGTGATTTGGATGAAAATCTTTAAAATGGGTCCATTAGAATGGATTTGGCGTGTTATTACGTATTGGACGGTAACGCCTTTAAAGAAATAAGAGTAGGAAATAGGTTGTTCCACATGGGAAGCAGCCTATTTTTATTGTCATCTTTTGTCGGTAAGTCGATATATTTGAAAAATCGCTGATAAAATTGCATTTACTAATGAAAAAACTAAGCTTACATGCTCAGTTTTTTTTCTTACAAAAGTGTAAGGTAATTGTAATGTTAATAAATAGCAGTTCACCTCCAAAAGGCGCAAAATAGGTAATGGAAAAACAAGCGTAGGAGGATATATATGACGAAACCAGTTGTAGACGTGAAAAACGTTCAAAAAGTGTACGGTAAAAAAGGTGAGAACCAATCACACGCGTTAAAAGGTGTATCATTCTCAATTCAAGAGGGTGAATTTGTTGGTATTATGGGACCATCTGGTTCTGGTAAAACGACATTATTAAATGTAATTTCAACGCTTGATAAAGCAACGGGTGGCGTTGTTGAAATTGCGGGTACGGACATTACGAAAATGAAGCAAGGTGAGCTTTCTGATTTCCGTTCGCAAAAGTTAGGATTCATTTTCCAAGACTTCAACTTATTAGAGAACTTATCTATTTATGAGAACATTGCACTTCCACTTTCACTTCAAGGTGTTTCATCACGTAATATTGGACCGAAAGTAGAGAAAGTAGCGGCTATGTTAGGGATTACAGAAATTCTTCAAAAGTATCCAACTGAAGTATCCGGTGGACAGAAACAACGTTCAGCAGCAGCGCGTGCACTAGTGCATGAGCCGGCAATTATTTTAGGAGACGAGCCAACAGGAGCTCTTGATTCGAAAAATGCAGCAAGTTTACTTGATGCGATGACAAACTTAAATGAAGAACAAGGCGTATCTATTATGATGGTTACGCATGATCCATATAGTGCAAGTTACTGTCAGCGTATTTTATTCATTCAAGATGGTGAGCTATATAAAGAAATTCACCGCGGTGGTACGCGTGAAGAATTTTATAAAGAAATTTTAGATGTGCTTGCGGACTTAGGCACACAAAAAGCGTAAGAAGGGAGGTCTAGGGCATGTTATTTAAACTTTCCATGTCAGGGCTAAAGAGTAAGCTGAAAGATTATATTGTCTTACTTGTTGGTCTTGTCATGTCGATTTCAATTTTTTATATGTTCCAAACGTTAGCGCTGAATAAAGCGTTTATCGAATCCAATTCTGTTATTAAGTCTATTGGGTTCGTATTCCAAGCAGGTTCATTTTTATTAGCAATTATAACGTTCTTCTACATTTTATATGCAAACTCTTTCTTATTATCTCTTCGTCAAAAAGAGTTTGGTATGTACATGATGTTAGGTGCAAAAAAGCATAAAGTTACATTACTTATGTTTATTGAAACGATTGTATTAGGTGCTGCGTCTCTTGCGATTGGACTTACAGTTGGTGTAGGACTTGCAGAAGGTATCGGACAGTTATTAATGAAACAATTAGAATTTGCTGGTGAAGGCTATAAGGCATTTTATCTACCATCTATGACTGTTACTTGCATTTTCTTCTTTGCATTATTTGTATTATCAGCAATTATGAACAGTATTAAGTTATCACGTATTTCAGTACTGCAACTTGTACATGCAGATGCACAAACAGAGCGTGTTGCAGTAAAAGGTAAAATGACAGGTGTCGTTGCAATCCTTGCTGTTATTTTATTAGGAATTGGCTATGCATCAATGATTTACATGGAAAAATTAAGAGAAATGGGAATCCTTATTGCATTAATTACAACAACAACGGGTACTTACATGCTATTTGGATCACTTCTCCCAGTTATCATTAGAAAGTTAAAGAGTAATAAAAAACGTAGTGAAAAAGGACTTAACGCTTTTACGTTTGCACAATTAAATTTCCGTATAAATAGCTTAACGAAAGTACTTGCAACGGTAGCGATGTTAGTTGCTCTTGGAGCAGGTGCAATTTCAGGTGGTATGGCGTTTAAAAATAACGTTATAAAAATGGTTGATGGTTTAGTAATATATGATTCAGTTATTCATAACCCAACAGCTGAAGAAAAGAAAATTTTAGATGGTATTACATTTAAAGAAAAAAACGAATATCGTTACAAAGTTGATAATAAATACGTTTATTATGTAAAAGAAGATTTAGAGAAAAACCCTCCTTTCGTACAAGATACAAAACAGATGGAAAGTATGAAGGATTTAGGAAAAACAAAGAAAGTTTCAGAGGAACTGCCAGTAGGTGCAGTTTCTAGAGAAATGAATGAAAAAGATGCGAGTGCTAAAGAACTTCCAGAAGAATGGAACGAGGCTTTCAGAACAATTCAGCCATTTTATCTATATGAAGATCATGCAATTAAAATTGTAGATCAGAAAATGTACGATACTGTAAATGGTAAAGAAGGAATCGTAGTTACTGGAAAAACAGACGATTTTGTAGCATACACAAAAGAATGGAAAAAACTTGACGAGTTGCAGCTAGTTAAATATAAAAATGTAAAAGCTGAAAGATTAGATAGTAAATATCAATCTTACAATGGATTCTACGGCATTGCGAGTGGAACAGTATTTATGGGATTCTTCCTTGGAATTGCGTTCTTAGCAATGATGGCAAGTTGTTTAATGTTTAAAATTCTTTCTGGTGCATCAAAAGATATTACGCGTTATCAAATGCTTCGCAAAATCGGTGTGCGCCGTGAGTTATTAACGAAATCGATTTATAAAGAGTTATTCTTAGTATTCTTATTCCCGGCAATTGTGGGTATTGCTCACGTATTAGTTGGTATGAATATTTTCGGATTTATTTTAATGGATCCTTACTTCCGTATTTGGGTACCAATCGTAATTTTCGTAGTTATTTATGCGATTTATTACTTCATTACAGTTCAATTGTATAAAGGAATTGTTCTTCCGAAAGAAGATTAATGAAAAACCGAGCGAAACTGCTCGGTTTTTTATATTTTCAGAAAAAACACTTTAATGTTACTGAAATATATAATATAATGTAAATAAGTAACATAATATGAAAGTATCAGCAACCGAAAAATGAAAGGAGGAATCCGATCTGTAGAAAGAAGCTGAACTTGTACTCCCCCTATTTTTTCTACCCACACCGTATTTGTACAATCATAAATTTCCAAATGAAAAATTGTCGTAAGAGTATATTGTGAAAATAATGGATAATACATGGAAATCTCATAGCATGATAAGGTAAAATGGACAGGATAATGAGAAAATTACCGTTCATAAGATGAGGAGATACATGTATGGAAGTTGTAGAGGCATTAAAAGATATAAGCCAAATTGAGGCTATGAAAAAGTATTTAAAAGAGCACTCGCAGCGAGATTATCTTTTATTTGTTATTGGAATTAACACTGGATTAAAGATCACTGAGCTACTTAGTATGAAATTTGAAGAGGTATTAAATGAAGATAAGACTGTTAAAGAGTTTTATTCTCTTCCTGTGAAAGATGAAAAATTTAAACAAGATATTTATTTAAATACAAAAGTAAAAGAAGCCCTTTTAGCGTACGTACAATCTATTGATGCTCAAAGAGAAAACTACGTATTTCAATCTAATAAAACGACAAATTCAATCTCGCGCCAACAAGCGTATCGTGTTATCCATAGCGCAGCTGAAGCGGTTGGGATACTTGGTAAGATTGGAACGAATTCAATGCGAAAAACATTTGGATTTCATGCGTACAAAAGAGGAATAGCGATTGCGCTATTGCAAAAGCATTTTCATCACGCAACTCCATCAGAAACGTTAAAGTATTTAGGGATATCAAAAGATGAGAAGTTTAAAACAGAGATTGATGTAGATTTGTAAAAGGAAAGAGCCGTAACTAAAAAATTAGGAGGCGGGAATATGAATATTAGAGAGAGTGAACTACCGGGCATTGGATGTAAATTCGAAGTGATAACAAAAGGTAATGAAAAAATGGTTATTGTTATTCATGATGATGGAAGAAGGGAAATGTACCATTTTGATGCGGATCATGATGAGAGTATTTCAAGCATTTCTCTTCGTGATTCTGAAGCGAGACAAATTGCGGCTATATTAGGCGGAATGGTATATAGGCCGCAAGCGCTAGACACAATTGAGATGGCTTTTGAAGGATTATCAATTGAATGGTTTAAGGTGGAGAATAATGCACCAGTAGTACAACAAACAATTGGTAGCTTACATGTCAGAAAAACATATAACGTAACGATTATTGCTATTTTGAAAAAGAATATGAAGAAATTCTTTAATCCAGGTCCAGACTCTATTATTGAAGCTGGCGATATGCTCGTATTGTCGGGTGAAAGACATGAAGTGAAAAGAATTATTAATGAATTGCTTTCAGCAGGAGGTGATTCCTAATCGATGGATACTTTAATCTTTGAAGTTGGAACTGCGTTAGTATTAGTAGCTTTTGCAGCTATCCTCGCTGCAAAGTTAAAGTTCTCGATTATTCCGTTTCTCATTATACTCGGTATGTTAGTGGGGCCTCATGCCCCAGATTTAGGACTTATCGATTTAAGGTTTATTGAAAGCGGAGAAGTTATTTCCTTCCTCGGCCGTGTTGGCGTCATATTCCTCTTATTCTATTTAGGTTTAGAATTCTCAATAAAAAAATTAATTAAATCAGGAAAGTCGATTGCTTTTGGGGGTAGTGTTCATATATCGCTTAATTTCATATTAGGTTTACTTTATGGATATGTTATGGGCTTCCCCTTATTAGAAACGTTAATTATTGCTGGAATTATTACAATCTCATCGAGTGCAATTGTTGCAAAAGTAATTGTTGATTTAAGAAGATCTGGTAATAAAGAGACTGAATTAATATTAGGAATCATTATGTTTGATGATATCTTTTTAGCTGTATATTTATCAGTCGTTTCAGGGTTAGTACTCGGTGGTGCAACATCATTTGTAGGTGCTCTTACATCGGTGTTAATCGCGGTAGGGTATATGCTCCTATTCTTTGTAATCGCTAGAAAAGCTACGCCGTTTCTAAATAAAGTATTAGATATTTCGTCAAACGAAATTTTTATTATCGTAATATTCGCTATTTTATTCTTTGTAGCAGGATTTTCAGAAACAATTCATGTTGCGGAAGCGATTGGGGCTTTATTGTTAGGACTCGTCTTTTCAGAAACAGAGCATAGTGACCGGATCGAGCATCTCGTCGTCCCGTTTCGTGATTTCTTTGGAGCTATATTTTTCTTCAGCTTCGGTTTAAGTATAGATCCGTTTTCGCTTGGAGGAGCAGTATGGTTGGCATTAGGAGCAGTTTTCATTACTCTCATCGGTAATTTTACAGCTGGAATGATTGCAGGGCGTAAAGCCGGGTTATCGCATAAGGCTTCTACGAATATCGGTTTAACACTTATATCACGTGGGGAATTCTCCATTATTGTCGCGAATCTTGGAATAGCGGGTGGCTTAATGGCGACGATTAAACCATTCTCAGCTTTATATGTTTTAATATTGGCGTCGTTAGGGCCATTATTAACGAAGGAGTCTGGGAGAATATACTCTCTACTAGACAAAATATTTAAATGGAGTGCTAAAGAAAGTGCAAAACGTAAAAAGGAAGTTGGATAACCTTTCGCGAGGGAACGATTCCATTATTTGTAGATTAATATTGTACAAAGACGATTAGAATACATTCTAATCGTCTTTGTACTATTATCTGAATTTCATCAACTATTAATCAGTTGCCTTCCTATTTAAAAACGACTACAATTTTACTGTTATATATATGAACGAAAAAAAGAGAATAGGAGGGGAGACTATGCCAAGGAAAGTATGGCTATTAGTAGCTGGGATGATTATTAATGTCACGGGTGCTTCTTTTTTATGGCCTTTTAATACAATTTACTTACATGATAGTTTAGGGAAATCTTTATCAGTAGCCGGAATGGTATTAATGATCAACTCGCTTACTGGTGTAATCGGAAACTTGCTCGGCGGTGTTTTATTTGATAAATGGGGCGGTTATAAATCAATTTTAGTAGGGATTGTCATTACACTTGTATCGATTTTAGGTCTTGTATTTTTCCATGGTTGGCCATTATATGTTGTGTGGCTAGCATTAATCGGATTCGGTTCTGGAATGGTGTTTCCATCGATGTATGCGATGGTCGGTACGGTTTGGCCAGAAGGCGGGAGACGAGCGTTCAATGCAATGTATGTTGGACAAAACGTTGGGATTGCGATTGGAACAGCGTGCGGTGGATTAGTTGCGTCTTATCGTTTTGATTATATTTTCTTAGCGAACTTTATTTTATATTTTATTTTCTTCTTAATTGCGTTTATTGGATTTCGTGGTATGGAAGCAAAAAAAGAGCAAGAGGTACAAAAAGAAGCCGAAACGAAAAAAGGTTGGTCACTTACACCTGGCTTCAAAGCGCTTCTAATCGTATGTGTAGCATATGCTTTATGCTGGGTTACATACGTACAGTGGCAAGGGGCAATTGCGACTCATATGCGAGAATTAGATATTAGCCTCCGCCATTATAGTTTATTATGGACGATAAACGGAGCGATGATTGTTTGTGCGCAGCCACTTGTTAGTATGTTAATTCGCTGGATGAAGCGTTCTTTAAAACAACAAATTATGATTGGAATTATCATTTTTGCGGCGTCGTTTATTGTTTTAAGTCAAGCGCAGCAATTTACGATGTTTCTCGTTGCGATGGTGACATTAACAATTGGTGAATTATTCGTATGGCCGGCAGTTCCGACCATCGCAAATATACTTGCACCGAAAGATAAGCTAGGATTTTATCAAGGTGTTGTAAATAGCGCAGCGACTGTAGGGAAAATGTTCGGACCGGTCGTTGGCGGAGCGATTGTTGACTTATACAATATGGAAGTATTGTTTATTGCGATCATGGTAATGCTTGTAGTAGCGCTTATAGCAACGAGTATTTATGATAGACGAGTAAAAGTAGAAGAAACAGTTGAAGAAAAAATTGCAGTTTAGTTTGACGGAACATGCAACATGTTTTAGAATATATTTAAATAAATAGTAATAAAATATCCTTTGGAACAAGGGAGTTAGCTCGGCTGTCCTAAGACGAATTCGTTAGTTAGCAAGAGTAACGATTAACCGAGAAGCCCCCCGCTTCAAGTAAGCTCTTAAGAGATACTAAGTGGTGGGTAGTTCACATTAACTCATATTTGTAATAACAGTGAGAAGGAGTAGTAGTAATAGAAGCTGGTTTAGAGAGTTGACGGTCGGTGCAAGTCAATCCACGTTTCGTTATGAACTCGCCTTTGAGTTGCAGTTGTGAAATCATTAGTAGCAATTGCCGTTAATCCACGTTACGGATCTAAGCGAATGTATTTATTACATTAATTTAGGGTGGTACCGCGGGAATCTATAACCTCTCGTCCCTTTCTAGGGATGAGAGGTTTTTTGTATTTTGGGCGGTGAAAATAAATAGAATTTCAAGGAGGGTATCTCATGAGCTTTAATCATCAAGAAATTGAGAAGAAGTGGCAAGGGCATTGGGAAGAGAATAAAACATTCCGTACGCCAGATGAAACAGAAAAACCAAAATTTTATGCACTAGATATGTTCCCATATCCATCAGGTGCAGGCTTGCACGTAGGTCATCCAGAAGGTTATACAGCGACAGATATTTTATCTCGTATGAAGCGTATGCAAGGATATAACGTTCTTCATCCAATGGGATGGGATGCATTCGGTCTTCCAGCAGAGCAATATGCACTTGATACTGGGAACAGCCCGGCTGAATTTACAGAGCTTAATATTAATACGTTCCGTAATCAAATTAAAGCATTAGGCTTCTCTTACGATTGGGATCGTGAAGTAAATACAACAGATCCAACCTACTACAAGTGGACACAATGGATCTTCCTAAAACTATTTGAAAAAGGTTTAGCTTACGTTGATGAAGTACCTGTAAACTGGTGCCCTGCACTTGGTACAGTACTTGCAAACGAAGAAATCATTGACGGTAAGAGTGAGCGCGGTGGACATCCAGTTGAGCGTCGTCCGATGAGACAGTGGATGTTAAAAATTACAGCTTACGGAGATCGTCTATTAGAAGATCTAGATGAGCTTAATTGGCCAGAAAGCTTAAAAGACATGCAACGTAACTGGATCGGTCGTTCTGAAGGTGCAGAAGTACACTTCAACATCGACGGTACAGATGAGAAGTTCACAGTTTTCACAACGCGTCCTGATACACTATTTGGTGCAACATACTGTGTACTTGCTCCGGAACATGCACTTGTTGCAGAAATTACAACACCAGAACAAAAAGAAGCTGTAGAAGCTTACATTAATTCTGTAAAAATGAAGAGTGATTTAGAGCGTACAGAACTTGCGAAAGAGAAAACTGGTGTATTCACTGGTGCTTACGCAGTTAACCCAGTAAACGGTGAGAAATTACCAATCTGGATCGCTGATTATGTACTTGCAACTTACGGAACAGGTGCTGTAATGGCAGTTCCAGCTCACGATGAGCGTGACTATGAATTCGCATCAACGTTCAATCTTCCAATGAAGGAAGTTGTAAAAGGCGGAGACATTTCGAAAGAAGCATATACAGGTGATGGTGCGCACGTAAACTCAGCATTCCTTGATGGTTTAAATAAAGAAGAAGCAATTGTAAAAATGATTGAGTGGCTTGAAGTAACAAGCGCAGGAAATCAAAAAGTAACGTACCGTCTACGTGACTGGTTATTTAGTCGCCAACGTTACTGGGGTGAGCCAATTCCAGTAATCCACTGGGAAGATGGTACAATGACAGCTGTGAAAGAAGAAGAATTACCATTAGTTCTTCCGAAAACAGAGAATATTCGTCCTTCAGGTACAGGTGAATCACCACTTGCAAACATTGAAGAGTGGGTCAATGTTGTCGATCCTGAAACTGGTAAAAAAGGTCGTCGTGAAACAAATACAATGCCGCAATGGGCTGGTAGCTGCTGGTACTACCTACGCTACATCGATCCAAACAACAGCGAAGCACTTGTAGACCCTGAAAAAGTAAAACAATGGCTTCCGGTTGATATTTATATCGGCGGAGCAGAGCACGCAGTACTTCACTTACTATATGCTCGTTTCTGGCATAAAGTATTATATGATATCGGTGTAGTTCCAACGAAAGAACCGTTCCAACAATTATTCAACCAAGGTATGATCTTAGGTGAAAACAACGAGAAAATGAGTAAATCAAAAGGTAACGTTGTAAATCCTGATGATATCGTAGCAAGCCATGGTGCAGATACACTTCGTCTATACGAAATGTTCATGGGACCATTAGATGCTTCAATCGCTTGGTCTGAAAATGGTCTTGACGGAGCTCGTCGCTTCCTAGACCGCGTATGGCGCCTATTCATTCAAGAGAACGGTGAATTAAGTGAGAAAATTACTGATGCACCAAACAAAGATCTTGAAAAAGCTTACCACCAAACAGTGAAGAAAGTAACAGAAGACTATGCAGAGCTTCGCTTCAACACAGCGATTTCTCAAATGATGGTATTCATCAACGATGCATACAAAGCTGAAACACTTCCGAAAGAATATGTAGAAGGTTTCGTAAAAATGATTGCACCAGTTGCACCTCACATCGGGGAAGAACTATGGAGCAAACTTGGATACAGTGAAACAATCACATATGCAAGCTGGCCAACATTTGATGAGTCTAAACTTGTAGAAGATGAAGTTGAAATCGTTGTTCAAATTATGGGCAAAGTTCGCACAAAACTAACAATGAGTAAAGACGCATCAAAAGAAGAAATGGAACAACTTGCACTTGAGGCAATCAAAGAACAAATTGAAGGGAAAACAGTTCGTAAAGTAATTGTTGTTCCTGGAAAACTTGTTAACGTTGTTGCAAACTAATTAATTATTAATAAAAGCTCAGAGCGTTTATGCTCTGAGCTTTTTTGCGTGAAAAATAAGCTCAGGATCACCTTCATCTAAGTTTTCGATCATTCCACTACGCATAAATCCATTTGCTTTAAAGACTTTTTGCATATTTGTATTCGATTTATTCGCTGAAGAAAATATTTTTTGAGTAGGAGAATGTCTTAACATATATGAGATTAATGAGCTTGCATGACCTTGTCTTCTTTTCGTTGGCGAAACAATGATTAATGAGAGGAAAGTATAACCAAAGAAATTTGTATCGTATGTTAGAAAACCAGAAATGGAATTGTCCTCTTTTGCAATGATGCAGGTTCCTTCATCAATAGCGTGTTTAATATAATCTCGTCTACTATCGTCTCCGATTACATCAACATCTATATGTAAGATTGAATCTAAATCGTCGATGGAAGCTTTTGCTACGTTCTCCAACGAAAACGCCTCCTTTGAAAAAATAATCAGTTAATTTAGTTTATCATGAATGAAGAACGAAGAAAAAGGCGCGGAATTCCCATATAGACAAACACCTATTCTTCTATAGAAAATATGATAAAAAAGGTAGGTTAAATTGAACAGAAGAGGTGAAAGGAATGAAAGGGATGGACAATAATGCACCACATGGCTTCTTCGGAGGTGGATCGGATAGTTATGGACAAATGATGTTCATGGGAGGAGATGGTCAACACGGATATGGCGGAATTCCAAGTTGGATGGGAGGAGCAGCTGGAGGATTTCCGACGTCAGTGGCGGGTGTACAAACAGGATTCCCAACATCAGTAGCTGGAGTGCAAACAGGATTTCCGGCACTAGTAGGAGGTACACAAGGAGGAGTGCCTGTAGGTATGCCAACTACATTTCCATCTTTCGTTGGAGGCGTACAAACAGGATTCCCTGTACCAGGCGTTGGTGTTGTAGCTGGTGGAATCGGCGGCTTCCCTCAAGGTGTTCACGGTCATCATGTGCATCATGAGCATCACGGTCATCACGGTCAGCATGTACATCACGGTCATCACGGTCAGCATGTACATCATGAGCATCACGGCCATCACGGTCAGCATGTACATCATGAGCATCACGGTCATCATCAACAACAAGTACATCATCATGGTCATCATCAAATTCATCCGCAGGCTGTCCTTTATCAAACTCATCATCATGGTCACCAAGGCCAGCATCAACACCATGGTCATCATGGTCATCATGGTCACCAAGGCCAGCATCAACACCACGGTCATCATGGGCATCATCAACACCACGGCCACCATCAACAACAAGTACATCACCAAGGTCATCATCAAATTCACCCGCAGGCTGTCCTTTATCAAACTCATCAAGGTCAACACCATCACCAAGGCCAACACCAACACCATCACCAAGGCCAACATCATCACCAAGGTCAACATCATCACCAAGGTCAACACCATCACCAAGGTCAACACCATCACCAAGGCCAACAGCATCATCAAGGCCAACAGCATCATCAAGGTCAACAGCATCATCAAGGTCAACAACAGCATCAGGGTCAACAACAATACCAACAGTATCAGCAGCAACAACAGCCTTGGGGAGGTGGAATTGGAGCAGGGACGGCAGCAGGAGCAGCAGCTGGTACTGCAGGAGCAGCAGGACACGCGGGACACGTGGGTCATTAATAGACCAAAGGAAAAAAGACATAATAAAAAACTGCTAGGAGATCCTAGCAGTTTTTTTCTGCCTCTTGACGTTGGCGTTCGATTTCCGCACGAAGTTGTGGTTCCGGTGCTTGCCATCCTTCTGGTTTCATAATTTTGCCGTCGCCCTCGCGGAATCGAGGCTTTCCATCAGGGAATAGTTTTGCCATGTTAGCATTGTTTACAATTTCGAATCCTTTATCTGGACGTACGCCCATTTCTGCAAACGTTCCGAATGCAAAGTAAATAAGGTCAATCAGTGCATCATATTGATCTTCAACAGTCGTTGCTTCTAGAAATTCTTCTAGCTCTTCTTGCATAAAGCTAGCACGAATTTTTGCACGCTCTTCTGTTAGTTTTATTGGAGTATTTGTCACAGGATGTCCGAATTCTTCATGCATTTTTGCAACAAGTTCGTATCCTTTATCTAAACCTTTTTCGTTTGTCATGTTGTTTCATCCTTTCTTACGTTATGCCGAATTTTATCCCGCATTAACGGGCAGTAAGACTCCCACCTCAAAAGTCGCAAATGCGAGGAAGTGAGGTGGGAGATAACTGCCCGTAAAAGCCCGATTGGTGAAGGCTAATAATCAGTGGGGAATGGACAAAATCCCCACTGATTAAAGTTTCACTTTATTGTAACATAAGGTAGTTATTAAATAAAAAGAACATCTTATGAGAAATAAGATGTTCGCTCGTTATTCTTCTTTCTTAATTAAAACGGATAAAATAAGATCGATGCCAAATATTCCGATGAGTAGCATTGGTATAACTACAAGTAAATAACGTGTGAAGGAAACATTTTTTAAGTATGTATGAGCAAATAAAAAGACGCCGAGAAATAAAATGCCATTTAAAATAGGCTTTACTAATTTTTTAGACATAAGCTCCCCCATAAATATCTTCTCTATCTATCTAAAATAAAAACTCCTCTTTCCGTTGTATCATGCTGGAGAGAGGAGTTCAATCATTTCTCATTCAATTACACCAGAATTTGTAATATTTACGGTGTATTTTACGTTAACAGGGACATCTTTGTACATTTTTTTCCACTCTTCTAATTTGAATGGGCGATAATGTTGTTTATATTTTGCTCCTAGTCCGAGGGGATCGACGCCTAAAGATTTAAACTGCTTAATTAATTTAGCAGCTTGTGTATCTAATTGTTTTTGTACATTTTTTTCAATGTTTTTTGTGTTCTTGTTATTTTCTAAGTTAATTTGCTTCGATAGTTCTTGAATACGTGCATCAAGATGAACGTGAATGAAAAAAGAAGGCTTTCCGTTTTTAATCTTTATATCGTAAGTTGGAACAGAACGAATATTATTAATCATTACGTACGCAGAATCTGTTTTAAATTCATGTGAATCTAATTTATGTTTCTCTAATAGTCCTTTAAATATGAACATATCTTTTTCCGCAATTTTATCGATATATTTATCCTTTTTAAAAAGACCAATTCCGGTGATTTTTATTTTATCACCATGTTTCTTTAAAATTGGAATATAGTAGTCTTGCCCTTCTTGATAATAACGGAATGCTCCTACATGCAGATTATCCGTTGGTAAAGGACCAGTTTCCATGTTATGCTCTAACAATTTTTTCATATAAATTGCAACGTTGTATGAAGTCGTATATTTCCCTTTTAAAAGTTCAGTACCATTACCTTCAAGTAAAGCAACATATAAAGCGTTCCCTATATTCACATCTCGAAGTAATGTATCGAATGAAGTAGACATTCCTTTTTTTGCAAGTCGTATAGTATATAGAGCAACACGCATTTGTCCGCTAGCAAATGGTTGAGAAGATTCTAAAGATGTGTCTGCTTTTACTTGTTTTACCGCATTTGCGCTGCCTTCAAAAACTTGAACTTTATTTCCTTTTTTCTGAATGGGACAAACGAATGTTACTTTTACTTTATTATTCTTTGCTGTATCAAAAACGGTTCCTTGAATAAGTTGTACATCATCGATAATATTTTTTTGTAAACATCCAGTTAAACTAAAAAGTGCTATACAAGAAATAAGTATTAATTTGCTTTTGATTTTTTCCATTTTCTTTTCACCCACACAATAATAAATAGGATTGGGATGTATACATAAATGAGCCAAAAACTAATTTTTGATGCATTACTAATAAAATTATTAATATCGTGTCTGTTTGTTAAAAGTTGTGAAACAATGAGAGTGATAATGATAAAAGCGATTAAAACACCTCTTTGTTTTACACGGAATATTTCATGCGTTGCTCTCATTGACGCCCATAAGGGAAGGATAAAGCTTGTAATAATAACAAGTGCATAGCCTGAGATTGCAATATATTCTAGTCTTTCTATGAAGGGTAATTGAATGACTTGGGTCATAGAAAGTTGCGACCATATCGTTTTTAACAATTGTTTCTCGCTAAAAAATGCAAAGGCTAAAAGGGTGCTAAATAAATATAGAAGGTTTGAAAATAGTGCCCCGTATTGAGCGTATTTATGAGACTGCTTCGGATTTTTTACAAACGGATAAATCATGAGATAAACTTCAAATCCTGTCATACTGTAGATTGACACATGGGCGGATTTTAAAATATCTGAAAAAGAATGTGTGAAAATAGGTAGTAAATTCGTCCAATGTGAGTATTTCAAAACGAATAGGCTAAGAATTAAATATCCTAGTGTACCACCAACAGAGATGACGCAAATACCAGTAATGACACGGAAGCCAGAAGAAATAATGTAATAACTAACTAGGCATAAAAAGAGTGTTAACATAAAGGTGGAAGCGGTAGGGAACATCCACACTTGAATAATTTCAACATATGTTCGAATGACGGAAATACTGACGATTAAAAAATAGGCTGTAAAGATGATATTAAAGCCATTCCCTAGCCACTTTCCAAATGTTTGCCGATGTAAGTCAATTAAATTCCCGTTTGTTTCTTTTAATAAAAAATACATCATCCATATAAGGATATGGATACATATTCCTGTGAGTAGAACCCCTATCCAGCCGTCGTATCCAGCAGCTTTCGCAATAATTCGAGCGAATCCGAGAACGCCAGCTCCAAACTGTGCACCGTGAATTAAGAAGAAAACAAAGACAGGAGATATTTGATATTTTTCTTGAACTTTACTCATCAATGTACCTCATTCCTTAATCATCAAAATCCGATCTATGTTTTGTTGAAATCCCTTTTGATGCTTTTTTTACATGTTGTGGTCTTGCTTGTACATCCCTTGTATCAATCATTGTTAAGGGAAAACGAATCCAAGAATCTTTAACAGATTGTTGTCTTGTCGGGTAAAACAAAGCGTATGGCTTACGTAAAGAAGTAAGTCTAAATAGATGAGTAAATAAAAACATAAATCCAAGAGAAATACCGAAGAGTCCTCCTATTTCTGCAAATATGAGAAACGGGAAGCGTAGTAAACGAACAGCATTACCCATTTTATAAATAGGTGTAATAAAGGAAGCAAGTGCTGATAAGGCAACGATAATTAATAAAATGTTACTTGTTAAACCAGCTTGTACAGATGCTTGTCCGATTACGATACCGCCTACAATACCGAGCGTTTGACCGACTTTCATCGGTAACCTCGCGCCAGCCTCTCTCAATAAATCGATTGCGAGTTCTAAAAAGAGTGCTTCAATTAAAGGTGGGAAAGGTACTTGTGCCCTTGATAAAATCAAAGTTTCAAGTAAATCACTTGGAATAAGTTCATAATGATAATTTAAAACTGCAACATATAAAGGCGTAGCACAGATTGAAAATAGAACAGCGATAAGGCGTAAAATGCGAGAAAATGTAGCGTATAGCCAAGAGACGTTATAGTCTTCTGGTGAAATGAAAAAATCGAAATAGGATACAGGTGTTAGTAGAACACTTGGAGAACCATCCACAAAAATAGCAATTTTTCCATCAATAAGTGCTTTTGTAACTCTATCAGTACGTTCTGTATTGATATAGAGAGGGAAAATCGACTTTTCACCCATTAGTTCTTGTATATAAGCACTATCATTAATTTGATCATATTCAAGAGCACGTAATGACTCCTCGAGAAAATCTACATTATCTTTTTCAGCGAGGTTGTCTAAATACATCATGACAACTTTTGTTTTGGAAAACTCACCGATAATCATTTCTTTTGTTTGTAAATCTAAAACAGGAAGACGTTTTCGAACTAAATTAATATTCGTATCAATATCTTCTACGAAACCTTCTTGAGGACCGATAACAGTCGATTCGTTTAAAGGAGGAGTTGGCGCACGATAATTATCAATTGCAATGTTTGCAAGCATGCACTTTTGATCTTGCTGGTTCAATTGGATAATCGCATGTCCCTTCAAAACCATGTCCTCAATTTTTTGTAAATCGTTCGTAATCGTTATACCACTCATTGGAATATGTTCTTTTAATTCTTCTAATGGAGCGGAAGGACGTTCCATTAGAGTAGGCATTAAATATTTTTGTAATTTCTCTCCATCAAGTGAAGGACGATAGTAAGAAATCCAATAAGGCATCGTTTCATCATCAGATGTATGATAATTAATAAAATCACTAGACTTTTTAAGCTTCTCTATTAAATCTTGTAGAGAATGAATATGGTCATTTTCTGGTTTGCTAAAGTCATAAATGCTGTTACTTCCTGAGCTTTGGCTTTGCTGTTTGTTTTGAGAATTATCATCTTGCTTAGAATTTTGCCGTTTGTCTTGAGAATTATCATCTTGCTTAGAGTTTTGATGCTTGTTTTGAGAATTATCATCTTGCTTAGAATTTTGATGCTTGTTTTGAGAATTATCATCTTGCTTAGAATTTTGCTGTTTGTCTTGAGAATTATCATCTTGCTTAGAATTTTGCTGTTTGTCTTGAGAATTATCATCTTGCTTAGAGTTTTGCTGTTTGTCTTGAGAATTATCATCTTGCTTAGAGTTTTGATGCTTGTTTTGAGAAGTATCATCTTGCTTAGAATTTTGTTGTTTGTCTTGAGAATTATCCTCTTGTTTAGAACTTTGCTGTTTCTCTTTGGAAGAATCGTCTTGTTTAGAATCTTGCTGTTTCTTTTGAGAAGAATCATCCTGTTTAGAACCTTGCTGTGTCTCTTGAGAAGAATCATTTTGCTCAGATTTTTTTTGTTCACTATTTTTACCTGCACTGTGTTTTATACTTCTAGTCTGTTCTTTGTTTTCATCCTCTTGATTACTAGATTGCTGTTTCGGAGTATTATCTGCTTCTGTTGTTTCTGTTGAATTTGATTTTTTCTTTTTACGTAACCAATTCCAAATCATATGTATGCCCTCTTTGATTGTGTAATATAGTGCTATTTTGTGGCTAATTTTGTATATTATTCATTTATTTATGAAAAGAAGGAGGAGATTGGTTTGCATAGAAAAAAACCTTTAGTAAGCAGTTCATAATATGACGGGAAGAAGGCGAGTCTGTGCAAATTGTAAAAAAGGAGAAGTTTGTTGTAAAAGAGTTTGTGTTTGAAAATGGTAGGGAGATTCCTGTTCAAATGGGGTATGAGACGTACGGTACTTTAAATAGAGAAAGATCAAATGCGATTTTGGTTTGTCACTATTTTAGTGCAACAAGTCATGCGGCAGGAAAATATACAGAGCATGATGAGGAAGCCGGTTGGTGGGATGGATTAATTGGACCCGGGAAAGCAATTGATACAAATAAATATTTCGTTATATGTACTGATAACCTTTGTAATGTACAAGTGAAGAACCCATATGTGATTACAACGGGACCAAAATCGATAAATTCGATGACTGGCTTTGAGTATGCGATGGATTTTCCAGTTTTCACATTTTTAGATGTAGCACGTATGCAATATGAGTTAATAAAAGATATGGGGATTGCTAGTTTACATGCTGTAATGGGACCATCGGCAGGTGGGATGATTGCGCAGCAATGGGCTGTCCACTATCCTCATATGGTGCAGCGAATGATTGGAGTTATTACAAATCCGCAAAATCCAATTATAACGTCGGGAAATGTAGCGCAAAATGCGATTGAAGCAATTCAGCTTGATCCAGATTGGAAAGGCGGAAAGTACGGAGAGGAGCAACCAATGAAGGGGCTTCATTTAGCGAATAAAATGATGTTTATGAATGCATTCGATGAACATTTTTATGAAATGGCATTCCCGCGGAACAGTATAGAAATGGAACCTTATCAACAATTTTCTGCATTAACATCATTTGAGAAAGAAATAAATAAAGTGACATGTAAAAGTATAGATTTAGTAGATGCAAATTCATGGATGTATACTGCGAAAGCGGTCTTATTACATGATATTGCACATGGATTTTCTTCCTTAGAAGAGGCTCTTTCTAAGGTTGAAGCGAATGTACTCATGATTCCATGCAAACAAGATTTACTTCAGCCGCCTCGTTACAATTATAGAATGGTAGATATTTTGCAAAAGCAAGGGAAGTACGCAGAAGTATATGAGATAGAAAGTATAAATGGGCATATGGCAGGAGCGTTAGATGTTCATTTATTTGAAAAGAAAATTTATGAGTTTTTAAACCGGAAAGTATCTAGTTTTGTGTAGGAAATAATTAATGTGGAAAGGTGCATGATTTATAGTAGGCACCTTTTTTTACATGATTTGCAGACGGAAAATATATGAAGCGATTGATAAACCGAAGAAAGCTATACTAAGTAATAGAAATAAGAATGACATTTCTTGAGGGGATTTTATCTTTTTATTATTTTTCATACTAAGAGCAATAACTGCAAAAACTAAGAAAATGATGCCCATAATGAAAAGAAAAAGTGTCATTTTAACTGGCTCCTTTCATCAAACAAGTATATTGAGGATACAATGCGTCAGTTATGTTTGTAAAGAATAAGTTTTGCTGGAAAATTGAGAAATAAATGTTCCATTCTTTGCGTTCCTTCCTTCGCGTGCTAAAATTGATGAGAAATGATTGTTTAAAGAAGAAACTGAAGGTTTTATTGTATATAAGGAGGAACTACATATGACAGAAGTAAAAACAATTACTACAGAAGAAGTGCAAGGGCGTTTAGAAAATGGAGAAACATTATTTTTAGTAGATGTAAGGGAAGATGAAGAAGTAGCGGCAGGGAAAATTCCAGAAGCTGTACATATTAAAATGGGCGATATTCCAAATAAAGTGGATTTCTTTGAGAAAGAGAATGAATATATCTTTATTTGCCGTTCGGGAATGCGTAGTGAAAATGTATGCCATTATTTAAATGAGCAAGGATTTAAAACGGTGAATATGGTTGGCGGTATGCTTCAATATGAAGGTGAAACTAAATAAGTAGCTGCAAAAACTTGAAACGAGTCTGTTTCAAGTTTTTTTCTTTTGCATACAGTATACAAAAGGGGGAGGGGTAAATGGGGATTAACATGCGTAAAGTAAAAATTATTAATAATACAGGGGCTGTTAATGTTGGCGACTGTTATAATATCGCACCTTTTGCTGTATCGAAAATATATGCGGGTGCTGGAGGATCGAGTGCGGCTGTTTTTTTAAATGGAAAACGACAGCCAGAAGCTGTGATTAGAACATCAGTGTTTCTTCCGCCATTAGCGACGAGTACACGTACATTAGGTTCATAAAGGAAAGGTAGAGTGTAAGTATGCCTGCACGTATTAAAGAATTTATTATCGTTAATAATACTGGGAATATATTTACAGGGGATAATTTGAGTGATACTTCATTTACTGCTTCGAAATCGTATAGTGGTTCAACGGGTTGCACTTGGATTGATGTTGTTACAGTAATAGGGACGGAGACGAAGCTTTGTTTACAACCGGGAGATTCGGTGACGACAACCTATACACGAGGTACCCCTGCTGGTACTGTAACGGGAACAAATATGGGGCAAGGTACAAATGTGTCGAGTATATCGCAAGCTGTCCCTAATACAGATAATATGGATTCAGTTGCTGGACTCCCTTAAGGAATTAAGGGAGTTTTTATTATTTAAAATAAAAATAGTCTTTGAGATTGTTTTTGTAAATACATATTAAGAAGAAGAGGTTTGTTTAAAGTAAAAAAGATGGTGTGTAGGTGGTGAAAGTGTGAAAGAGCGCGATAGACAAAATTCATTAAACTCTAATTTCAGAATTTCACCGAATCTTATTGGACCTACTTTTCCCCCCGTTCCAACGGGATTTACTGGCATTGGGATTACTGGTCCAACCGGTCCACAAGGCCCGACTGGCCCACAAGGACCAAGGGGATTTCAAGGTCCGATGGGGGCGATGGGCCCGACAGGACCTCAAGGAGTGCAAGGGATTCAAGGGCCAGCTGGACAAATGGGTGCAACAGGACCAGAAGGACAGCAGGGACCACAAGGATTAAGGGGACCACAGGGAGAAACTGGAGCGACAGGACCTCAAGGAGTGCAAGGGTTACAAGGTCCAATTGGTCCAACCGGAGCGACTGGGGCACAAGGTATACAGGGGATACAGGGATTACAGGGGCCGATTGGAGCTACCGGGCCAGAGGGACCTCAAGGAATTCAAGGAGTGCAAGGGGTACCGGGTGCGACAGGTTCACAAGGAATACAAGGAGCTCAAGGGATACAAGGCCCACAAGGACCGAGTGGAAATACGGGAGCAACAGGAGCGACTGGTCAGGGGATTAGTGGTCCGACTGGAATAACAGGTCCAACAGGGATAACTGGCCCATCTGGAGGACCTCCAGGTCCGACTGGGGCAACTGGTGCGACAGGTCCAGGAGGTGGACCGAGTGGAAGTACAGGTGCGACTGGAGCGACTGGAAATACTGGAGTAACTGGAAGTGCGGGAGTGACTGGAAATACAGGTCCGAGTGGAAGTACAGGAGAAACAGGAGCACAGGGCCTGCAAGGAATACAAGGGGTTCAAGGGCCAATTGGACCAACGGGTCCAGAAGGTCCGCAAGGTATTCAAGGTATTCCTGGTCCGACAGGAGTAACTGGTGAACAAGGAATCCAAGGGGTTCAGGGAATTCAAGGGATAACGGGAGCAACTGGAGATCAAGGTCCGCAAGGTATACAAGGGGCCATAGGACCTCAAGGTATAACCGGAGCAACAGGAGATCAAGGCCCACAAGGAATTCAAGGGGTACCTGGTCCAACCGGGGACACAGGCTCACAAGGAGTCCAAGGAATTCAAGGGCCAATGGGTGATATAGGACCAACAGGCCCAGAAGGCCCAGAAGGACTTCAGGGTCCGCAAGGAATACAAGGAGTGCCAGGACCAGCTGGAGCAACAGGTCCAGAGGGCCCACAAGGAATCCAAGGAATTCAAGGACCAATAGGAGTAACGGGTCCAGAAGGTCCACAAGGCATTCAGGGAATACAAGGGATTCAAGGTATAACAGGAGCAACCGGAGCACAAGGAGCAACTGGAGTTCAAGGTGTTCAAGGGAATATAGGAGCAACAGGTCCAGAGGGCCCGCAAGGAGTGCAAGGTACTCAAGGGGATATAGGTCCAACAGGTCCAATGGGTCCACAGGGAGTTCAAGGAATCCAAGGAATTCAAGGACCGACGGGTGCGCAAGGGGTGCAAGGCCCACAAGGAATTCAAGGAATCCAAGGGCCGACAGGAGTAACTGGAGATACGGGTACAACAGGGGCGACAGGGGAAGGGACTACAGGAGCAACTGGAGTAACGGGTCCATCAGGTGTAACGGGTCCATCAGGAGGCCCAGCCGGACCGACTGGCCCAACAGGTCCATCAGGTCCGACGGGAGTGACAGGTCCATCCGGTGGACCACCTGGTCCGACAGGAGCGACAGGTGTAACGGGAGGAGTAGGAGATACGGGAGCAACAGGGGCGACGGGTGTGACCGGAGCAACTGGAGTAACTGGTGCAACCGGAGCAACGGGGCTGCAGGGGCCACAAGGAATACAAGGAGTACAAGGAGACATAGGCCCAACCGGTTCGCAAGGTGTTCAAGGTCCACAAGGGATACAAGGTATAACGGGAGCAACGGGAGATCAAGGTCCGCAAGGAATTCAAGGCCCGCAAGGAATCCAAGGTCCAACAGGTCCTCAAGGAATCCAAGGAGGTCAAGGCCCACAAGGGATACAAGGGGCAACAGGTGCAACCGGAGCACAAGGCCCACAGGGAATTCAAGGGATACAAGGAGTGCAAGGTCCGACTGGTCCACAAGGCCCAACCGGAATACAAGGTGTGCAAGGAGAAATAGGTCCAACCGGTCCGCAAGGTGTGCAAGGTTTACAAGGTCCACAAGGCCCAACCGGGGACACGGGTCCAACAGGAGCGCAAGGCCCACAAGGAATTCAAGGTCCAACAGGGGCGACAGGTTCACAAGGAATTCAAGGTCCAACAGGGGCGACAGGTTCACAAGGAATTCAAGGTCCAACAGGAGCGACAGGTTCACAAGGAATTCAAGGTCCAACGGGGGCAACAGGTTCACAAGGAATTCAAGGTCCAACGGGGGCAACAGGTTCACAAGGAATTCAAGGTCCAACGGGAGGCACGGGTCCAACAGGAGCAACAGGAGCGACCGGAGCGACCGGGGTAACTGGAGTGACTGGAGTTAGTACAACTGCAACGTATGCATTTGCGAATAATACATCAGGAACCGCTATTTCCGTTTTATTAGGCGGTACGAATATCCCATTACCGAACAATCAAAATATTGGACCAGGAATAACCGTTAGTGGTGGAAATACTGTATTTACAGTTGCGAATGCAGGGAATTATTATATAGCCTATACAATTAATTTAACGGCAGGATTACTTGTCAGTTCTCGGATAACCGTAAATGGCAGTCCGCTTGCGGGAACGATAAACTCCCCGACAGTGGCTACTGGTTCATTTAGTGCACCAATAATTGCTAACTTGCCTGCTGGAGCTACTATTAGTCTGCAGTTATTTGGATTAGTTGCAATAGCTACATTATCTACGACAACGCCAGGAGCTACTCTAACTATTATTAGATTAAGTTAATAAGCAAAAAAACCTTGGAACTTTTATGTTTCAAGGTTTTTTATCCCTCTATTTGTGGGCTAATAATCAGTGGGGATGGACAAAACCCCCACTGATTAAAGTTTCACTTTATTCACCTTAGCAAAAACATCGCGGTTCAAAAATATATTATAATAGAATGAAGAGAGGTATAAATTTGGCAGAAAGGGAGAGTGGCGATGCAGGAGAAGGTTAAAGATTTTTTCGGACGCCCACTTCAAGATTTACGCATCTCTGTCATTGATCGATGTAATTTACGTTGTACGTATTGTATGCCAGCGGAAGTGTTTGGTCCTGATTATGCTTTTTTGAAAGATGAGTTTTTACTGACATTTGATGAAATCGAGCGATTAGCAAAAGTATTTGTTAGCATCGGTGTACGGAAAATTAGACTTACTGGTGGCGAACCCTTGCTCCGTAAGGATTTAACAAAACTTATCGAACGTCTCGTGAAAATTGACGGTTTAGTAGATATAGGATTAACGACAAATGCGATTCATTTAACGAAGCAAGCGAAGGCGTTAAAAGAAGCTGGGTTACACCGAGTAAATGTTAGTTTGGATGCGATAGATGATAATGTGTTCCGCGCAATTAATGGCCGGAATATGAATACGAAGCCAGTGTTAAAAGGAATTATGGCAGCGAAAGAAGCAGGCCTTGAAGTGAAAGTAAATATGGTTGTGAAAAAAGGAATGAATGATCATCAAGTACTTCCGGTTGCTACGTATTTTAAAGAACAAGGAATCACGCTTAGGTTTATTGAGTTTATGGATGTTGGCAGTACGAATGGATGGAATTTTGATCAAGTTATTACGAAACGAGAATTAATTGATATGATTCATGGGGTGTATCCAATTGAGCCAGCTGAAGCTCATTATTTTGGTGAGGTTGCGAAGCGGTATCGATACGTTGGAACGAATGTAGAGGTTGGTTTTATTACCTCTGTTTCTGAGTCATTTTGTTCTTCTTGTACGAGAGCAAGAATTTCGGCAGATGGAAAGTTTTATACTTGCTTGTTTGCGACAGAAGGAATGGATTTAAGGAAACTTCTGAGGGAGAACCTTTCGGATAATGAGTTATTAAAAGCTATACAATATGTATGGGAGAATAGAAAAGATCGATATTCAGATGAACGGACAGAAGAAAGTGCGAAAAATCGTCCGAAAATTGAAATGTCTTATATAGGAGGATAAGAAAGGGGGATGTCGTATGCAAGAGCGATATTCAAGACAAATGTTATTTTCTGGTGTTGGGGAAGAAGGGCAACGGAAAATAAGAGGGAAGCATGTGCTCGTTATCGGTGCTGGTGCACTCGGAGCAGCGAATGCAGAAGCAATTGTTAGAGCAGGTGTTGGAAAAATAACAATTGCGGATCGTGATTATGTAGAATGGAGTAATTTACAAAGGCAACAATTATATACAGAAGAAGATGCAAAGCATTATAAACCGAAAGCAATAGCGGCAGCAGAACATTTAAAGGCAATTAATTCCGAAGTAGAAATTGTACCGGTTGTGACTGATGTAACGGTGCAAGAAATGGAAGAATTAATTAAAGGTGTAGATTTAATATTAGATGCGACAGATAATTTTGAAACGCGCCTTCTTATTAATGATATATCGCAGATGTATAACGTTCCGTGGATATACGGAGGATGCGTTGGAAGCTACGGAGTAACTTATACAATCTTGCCAGGAAAAACGCCGTGTTTTCGATGTTTAATGGAGCATCCAGCGAGCGGAGCGACATGTGATACGGCCGGTATTATACAGCCAGCAGTGCAATTAGTAGTTGCACATCAAATAACGGAAGCCTTGAAAATATTAGTAGAAGATTTTGAGGCACTTCGTGAAACGATGCTATCATTTGATCTTTGGAATAATCAGCAGATGGCATTTAAAGTGAATAGGCAGAAAAAGGATACATGTTTATCTTGTGGAAAGTTACGTACATATCCGAGTTTAACATTTGAAGCACAAACGAAAACAGAAGTATTATGTGGGCGAAATACAGTTCAAATCCGTCCAGGTGTGCGTCAGGGTTTTAATTTAGAAGAAATTAAAAAGCGCTTACAAAAAAGTGTGGATGTAAAAGCAACGCCGTATTTATTATCATTTCCAGTGGAAGAATATCGTTTTGTTTTATTTACAGATGGCAGGGCGTTTATTCATGGTACGAATGATATGAATGTTGCGAAACGACTATATGCAAGATATATAGGCTGAACCTAAAGGGGAATCCTTTAGGTTCAAATGGAAAAGGTAGGATTAAGAATTTCTAATATAATCTCCATTTTTTCCGCCCGTTTTTTCAAGTAAGTACGTTTCGCCAATAATCATACCCTTATCAACGGCTTTACACATGTCATATACAGTAAGAGCGGTAGCGGAAGCAGCTGTTAAAGCTTCCATCTCAACGCCGGTACTACCTTCTGTTTTAACTTTTACTTCAATAAGTAGCCGATATTGTTCTTCTGACTGTTTCCAATCGAAAGAGACATCAACTCCTTTTAATAATAAAGGATGGCACATTGGGATAATATCAGAAGTACGTTTTGCAGCCATAATACCTGCGATTTGTGCGACAGCTAATACGTCACCTTTACCAATTTCGTTGCGTGAGATTTTATCAAAAATTTCTTTTGTAACGAGAATGCTAGAGCATGCTATTGCTGTTCGAACGGTTATTTTTTTGTCACTTATATCAACCATTTTAGCGCGTCCTTGGTCGTTGAAATGTGTGAATGAAGACATGGAATTCCTCCTTGAAGTAATTGCGATTTAATATATAAAGTGTAATCGAGATTAGATATTTTGCAAATATGAGGTGAGAAACAATGGTAGAAAAACGAATCCCGATTCAAGTTGCTGAGGCAGTAGCGCGGGTTATGAAATATGCTAAGCATGGTGAAGTAGAAGAAGTTTCTATTACAGAAAGTTACGGGAGGATTCTTGGAGAGGATGTTGTCTCAGATCACGACGTTCCTCACTTTGATCGTTCTCCTTACGATGGTTTCGCAATTCGAGCAGAAGACACGAAGGAAGCGGGTCAAGAGCATCCGATTGAATTTGAAGTAATAGGAGAGATCGGAGCAGGATCTGTTTTTGCAGAAGAAGTAGGGGCTTTTCAGGCGGTTCGTATTATGACAGGAGCAGCTATTCCAGAAGATTGCAATGCAGTCGTAATGCTAGAACTGACGGAAGGATTCGAGAGGAACGAAAGTACATATATGAAGTTAAAACGTCCTTTCCAAAACGGTGACAATGTGTCATTTAAAGGAGAAGATATAAAACAAAATCAAGTCCTCGTTAAGAAAGGTTTTGTAATCAATCCAGGTGTTGCCGCATTATTAGCGACGTTTGGATATAGCACTGTGAAAGTTGTAAAACAGCCTGTTGTCGGTATTGTAACGACGGGCAGCGAATTACTAGAAGTGCATGAGGCGTTAGAACCAGGAAAAATTAGAAATAGTAACTCTTACATGATTGCCGCTCAAATTATGAAAGCTGGCGGAAAAGTGCGTTACTATGGACAACTTGCTGATGAGTTAGATGCATGTTTTACAGCCGTTAAATCAGCGATGGGTGAGGTTGATATTTTAATTACAACGGGCGGTGTTTCAGTAGGAGATTACGACTACTTACCGGCTATTTATGCAAGGTTACAGGCGAATGTACTCTTTAATAAAATAGCGATGAGACCTGGAAGTGTAACGACAGTAGCTGAAGTTGATGGAAAGTTACTTTTCGGTTTATCAGGTAATCCGTCAGCTTGTTATGTAGGTTTCGAATTATTTGTACATCCAATTATGAAAACGTATTTGCATGCGAAGGAGCCTCACGTATATAGAACTGATGCTATTTTACAAAAAGATTTCCCGAAACCAAATCCGTTTACTCGTTTTGTAAGAGCGAAAGCGAGTATTGTTAATGGGGCACTACAAGCGATGCCAGTCGGTTTAGATAAATCGAGTGCGGTCTCTTCGCTTGCGGATGCAAATGCTTTTATCGTGCTGCCTGGAGGAACGAGAGGATTTGAAGCAGGAATGAAAGTGTCTGTATTATTGTTAGAATGCTCTGAGGGAAGTGATTGGCCGTGGGCAAAGCCTCTTCAATCTTACAAATAGTAGGGTATCAAAATAGCGGGAAAACAACACTTGTAGAGAAGATGGTGCATGCATTAACTGAAAGAGAAATGAAGGTTGCTACAATTAAACATCATGGTCACGGGGGCTTTCCTGAAGTAGCGCAAAAAGACAGTGAAAGACACAGAAAAGCTGGTGCTGTAGTAAGTAGTGTAGAAGGTGCTGGATTACTATCTTTGTCCTCTTTGCGAGATGAATGGTCCTTGCAAGAAATTATCCGCTTGTACGAATTTTTTGAAGTAGATACGATTTTAATAGAGGGCTATAAAGCTGAGGAATATCCAAAAATAGTGTTACTTCGTTCTGCGGAAGACGCTGAACTTTTACATAAGGTAGAAAATATAGCGGCAGTTATTACGTGGTATGATGCTCCGTCAAATGTACGAGAAGAATATAAAGTATTTCATATAACAGAAGAAAGATTGTATATAGACTGGTTTTTACAAACGGCTAGGGGTGCAAAATGATAAATACGTATTATGAAGTAATTGATACAGAAATCTCGATTGAAGAGGTGACAAAGAAAGTAGTTCGCCGTGAATGTGGTGCTGTTACAACATTTATCGGGACAGTTAGGGAGTTTACGAAAGGGCGTCGTACACTATACTTAGAGTATGTAGCTTATAAGACGATGGCAGAAAAGATGCTACAGAAAATTGGGTCAGAAGTGAAGGAGAAGTGGCCCGGTACACATGTTGCGATTACGCATCGCATCGGCACGCTACAAATTTCTGATATAGCGGTTGTTGTTGCTGTAGCAACGCCTCATCGCAAAGAGGCTTATGAAGCGAATGAATATATTATGGAGCGTATTAAGCAAATTGTTCCAATTTGGAAAAAGGAATTTTGGGAAGATGGTGACTCATGGATTGGTGACCAATTAGAAAAAACACCATATCCAGCAGGAGAGCCTGGGAAGGAGTTATAAATATGATTCGAGTATTGTTATTTGCGAACTTGCAAGAAGAAGCAGGAACGAGTGAATTACAAATAGAGAAAGAAAATATTACTGTTGCAGAGTTAAAAGATATTGTTGCGAAAGAATATAATGTACCAGTGTCAGCGCCAATTATGGTTGCGATTAATGAAGAGTACGCGAATGAAGATGATACGATACAATCTGGTGATGTAGTTGCACTAATACCACCAGTGAGTGGTGGTTAATATTGGATTTATGCTATAAAAAACGACTTTCCTAAATAGGGAAAGTCGTTTTTTTATGGCATTTTGGAGAACACTATCTTATAGGAAAAGGAGGAAGTTATGAAAAAGATATGTGTAATGATTGCAATGATATGTTCTGTTTTTTTCTTTTCTCCAAGCAATTCTTTGGCAAAAGAATCGACGGAACAGCTTTTAGAAAGTGCGTTACTGAATCGATATTACTCGGTTATAAGGCAAGTGACAGAAGATCAATATGAATGTGACTCAGTTACAAATATAAAGCGTCTAGGCAAGAAAGATGAGTTTGTTCCTAGGTTTGAAGTTACGATACAATTTCTTACATTTCAAGGGGCACATAATCCGCCGAATGATAAAGTTACACTTACTTTGGAAGACAATTTAGATCACATAAAGATAAAGAAAGTGGAGCGAGAAAAGAATGTTTCTGGTGCTATTGTAGAAAAGATTTGTGCACGAAAAAACGAAAAAATAAAAGCTCACTCTAATGATTTAGAGCGATAACCTATGACATTTTGTAGAGAAAGGTAATGAGCGATGGATATACTTTTAGCGATTTTACCAGCTATATTTTGGGGGAGTATTGTGCTATTTAACGTGAAACTAGGCGGGGGGCCGTATAGTCAAACGCTCGGTACAACGTTCGGTGCACTTATCTTCTCAATTGTCGTTTATATTTTTATGAAGCCGGTATTAACTCCGACCGTTATTGGAGTTGGAATTGTATCTGGCTTATTTTGGGCACTTGGTCAAGCGAATCAATTAAAAAGTATTGATTTAATGGGTGTTTCTAGAACGATGCCGATTTCAACAGGGCTTCAATTAGTCGCGACAACATTATTTGGGGTTATCGTGTTTCATGAATGGTCAACGACGATATCGGTCGTTCTTGGAGTTTTGGCGCTCGTTTGTATTATTATCGGGGTTATTTTAACATCGCTTCAAAGTAAAGAAGAGAAGAATGCAGAGCAAGCAGGAAATTTTAAAAAAGGAATTATTATTTTATTAATTTCAACAGTCGGTTATTTAGTTTACGTAGTAGTTATCCGGTTATTTAACGTGAACGGTTGGTCGGCTTTATTACCACAAGCGGTCGGTATGGTATTAGGCGGGATTTTACTCACATTTAAACATCATCCATTCAATAAATATGCGATTCGAAATATTCTTCCAGGATTGATTTGGGCAGCTGGAAATATGTTTTTATTCATTTCGCAGCCAAGAGTTGGGGTCGCAACAAGCTTTTCCCTTTCACAAATGGGAATTATTATTTCGACGCTTGGCGGGATCTTTATATTAGGTGAAAGGAAAACGAAGCGTCAATTAACTGGGATTGTTATTGGTATCGTTTTTATCATTGCAGCTGGAATTATGCTGGGGATTGCGAAAGGTTAAGGAGGTATTAAAATGTATAGCGATTTAGAAGGGAAAGTCGTCGTTATTACAGGATCAGCAACTGGTCTTGGAAGAGCCATGGGAGTAAGATTTGCTAAAGAGAAGGCGAAAGTTGTTATTAACTATCGCTCAAGAGAGTCAGAAGCGAACGATGTATTAGACGAAATAAAAAAGGTAGGTGGAGAAGCGATTGCTGTAAAAGGTGATGTGACGGTCGAGGCAGATGTTGTAAATCTCATTCAATCTGCTGTGAAAGAGTTTGGTACGCTCGACGTTATGATTAATAATGCGGGGATAGAAAACGCGGTACCGTCGCATGAAATGCCGTTAGAGGATTGGAATAAAGTAATTCATACAAATTTAACAGGTGCTTTTTTAGGAAGTCGTGAAGCGATTAAATATTTTGTGGAACACGATATTAAAGGTTCGGTTATTAATATGTCTAGTGTTCATGAGAAAATCCCGTGGCCATTATTTGTGCATTATGCGGCTAGTAAGGGGGGGATTAAGCTTATGACAGAAACGTTAGCGTTAGAATATGCACCAAAAGGTATTCGGGTAAATAATATTGGGCCTGGTGCAATTAATACGCCAATTAATGCTGAAAAATTTGCTGACCCGAAAAAACGTGACGACGTAGAAAGTATGATTCCAATGGGTTACATTGGAAAACCTGAAGAAATCGCAGCAGTAGCAACGTGGCTTGCTTCAGCAGAGGCAAGTTACGTAACTGGAATTACGTTATTTGCAGATGGTGGAATGACTTTATACCCATCGTTTCAAGCGGGGCGTGGGTAATATGAAAGGCCAAAGAGATTTAACTCTTTGGCCTTTTTTACGCAAAAAAAAATAGCGGTCGGCTATTTTTAAAATTAATGATTGATTGTATCTTGAAGAAATTCTGTTGCTTGATGTTCTGAAACATTCTGTACGAGCGCAACTTCACTAATAACCATTTTACGCGCATTATCTAGCATTTGTTTTTCGCTCGCATTTAATGCTCTTTCTTTATTGCGACGAAGTAAATCACGAACAACTTCTGCACTATCTTGAAGATTGCCGTTCTTCATTTTTTCCATATTCATTGTATATCTTTGTTTCCAAGAGAGTGAGGGGTCTGATTCCCCATGATGAAATTCAAGAAGTATACCATCTAACGTACCTTTATCGACGATATAACGTATACCTGATTTTTGTAATTGATTCATCGGAAGCATTACTTGCATATCTTTACTAATGATGCGTATAACACAATATTGACGCGTAGTGCCTAATATTTCTTTCTCTTCAATTGCTTCGATGATTCCTGCACCGTGCATTGGATAAACGATTTTATCACCAATTTGAAACAAATCATCCACCTCCGTATGTGGTAACTACTTTTAATGATAACATACTAGGATAAAAATGTCAAATTTTATATAATATCACATCTGATATGCTGTAGTCAATATATAAAAGTCGTTTTTTTGTTTGTTTTTTTGCTCTTATAAGTTGAATAAATAGGGGGAATTTTTTTAGAAAAATAGTACAGGCGCAGAAAGAGAGCATATCCACTTATTTTTAAGCATAAAATATAAAATCGCTAATACAATATACCTAAATCCGTTCTTTGCAAGGGAGGGATAGAAGGTGGGGCGCACAATTAGAATTGATATTACAAATAAAGTGGTAGCTAAATTTAGGCAAGATTATTTGGAATTATATACGAGTAAGTTTATGATAGGTAAGTTTTATGTCTATACTGAAGATAAACAATATGTGTTAGAAGACGGATATATATATGAAGATGGAAAGTTTTATCGCATCATAGATACGCACCGTGGCAATAAACAAGCGGCGGAGGGCTGCGATCTAGGATGGTGTTAACATGATTCGTGTGAAAGTGTTTGATGAAAGTCATGAAAAAGACTTAGAAGACGCTGTAAATGTATTTTTGAAAAAAATTGATGATGGAAATTTTGTAGATATAAAGTATCAAGTTGGTGTTTCAATTAACGATGATGAAAATCAAATTTATTGTTTTTCAGCGATGATTGTTTATAAAGCATAAAAAAGAGCTGGGGAGCCAGCTCTTTTTTATGCTTTACGTTGGGACAACATGTGTCGGTAAAATATTCATAATAGATTGTGTTGCGCCTGTTTTCTTTTCCGTTAAAAGAACTTTTCCTGTTTCATGATCCTGGGCATCAGTGCACATACCGAGGTGATAACGATCACCTAAAAATGGATCAATATAAAAACCGTTTTTGAAAACTTTATCATTCGGGTGTTTTTCATGGTGAATTTCGGAACAGTTAATGCAATAGAACATAGCTTTCATCTCCTTTTTATTTTTGTTTAAAAAAGTGGGTCGGTAGTCATTTCGCTCCTAAGGAAATGTTGAGGAGAAGAGAAATAACTACCTACCCAAATGGCGGGCATACTCCTTCTGATCTTTACATATCTCGCGTATTGTCCCCGAGGGAAGGAGGAGAGACGAAGTACAGATGAGATAAGTTAGGCGCTTCTCTCAATAGGAGTGATAGGGTTCATGTTGAGGGAATTTTCTATTTTTCATTGCCTTTGTGAGTATATTATGAAGGAATGGTGAGAGGGTGTTTGTCCTGTTGAAAAAATGTTGAGAATTTCTCAACAGTGAAAAAGAGTCTTTCTTGACATGAAACCAAAAGGTGTTATATTGTTAAAGTGAAACTAAAAGGTGTTATATTTTAATGCCGAATAAAGGAGATATAAAATGGAACAACAAAATACATTAAATGATATTAAACAAACAATCGTTTTTAACGCGCCTATTCAAAAGGTATGGAATGTAGTATCAACTGCAGAAGGAATTTCGTCATGGTTTATGCCAAATGATTTTGAATTAAAGGTAGGACATGAGTTTCATGTGCAATCACCTTTTGGACCATCACCATGTAAAGTGTTAGAGATTGATGAGCCAAATCATTTATCTTTCTCATGGGATACAGATGGTTGGATTGTTTCATTTAATTTGAAAGACTTAGGAGATAGTAAAACAGAATTTACGTTAATTCACGGCGGCTGGAAACATCCTGATGAAATCCTTCCGAAAGCGAATGCGAAGAGCTCTATTATTCGCGATAGAATGAGCGGCGGCTGGGTAGCGATTGTAAATGAAAAACTGAAAAAGGTTGTCGAAGGCTAAGTGTCCTCATCAGTAGCGAAATATGATGTATTTCAAGCAATTGCTGATCCAACCCGCCGAGAAGTAATACGGTTATTAAGTGACAAAGAGTTACCGATTTCAAAAATAACGGATCATTTTCCGATGAGTCGTACTGCTGTTGTAAAGCACCTTCATATTCTTTCAGAAGCGAATTTAGTGAGTGGAAGAAAGAGCGGAAGAGAGAAGATATATCGTTTGCATCCAGAACCATTAGAGGAATTACAGCAGTGGCTCTCGTATTATGAACGATTTTGGGATAATAAATTGTCCATGCTTAAACATATTGTGGAGAATGAAGAGTAGATTTTATGTAAAGAGGATGACCAAAATGGTCATCCTCTTTTTATTGTTCACTTGTTTGTTTAGCTGGCTTTAATAGGATCCAAGCGATAATTAATGTGAATACCGCTAATACGAAAGTGCTCATATAAATGACGTGTACACTTGATGCTAATGCGGATTGTGATTCGGTTGCTACGTTTGCTGTAGCCCCTCCATGTCCGCCAGAAGAAACAAGATCAAGGTTTTTAATGCCACGTGCATGAATCATCGTATTGAAGATCGTTCCGAAGATTGCAGCTCCTAGTGTTTGACTAAATGTATTAATAAATGTATTTAAACCAACTGCCGTTCCGCGCGTATTCGCCGGTACAGCTGCTTGAATTGTTACCATGTAAATTGGTGTAACAAGCCCCATTCCTAAGCCGAATAATCCGACTGCAACATAAATAAGGAATGATGGTGAATCTGTTGATAATGTAAATAATAAGAAAGTAGCAACTGATAAAATGCTAGCTCCAAGTAAAATAATTTGTTTCGTTTGTAACTTGCCAACTAAGTTGCCGGAGAACATAGCACCGAATGTCCACATAACAGGAATCGGCATTAAAATGAGTCCAGCCTCTGTCGCATTTTTTCCTAAAACACCTTGGCTCCAAATTGGAAGATACACTGTAATACTAATAATCATTGCGCCAGCAATAAGTGTTAGTATGTTTATTGTAGATAATGTACGGTTAGAGAAAAGTGCTAGCGGAATTAATGGTTCCGGAGACTTTTTCTCGATGTATAAGAAAATAATGAATGAAACAGCGGCAAAGATTAATAGGCCGATAATTGAAATGTCTCCCCAGTTTTGCTTACTGCTACCTGTTAATAATGCGTATAGTAAAGCAATTGTACTTAATGAGAAAACTGTCGCACCAAGATAGTCGATATGTTGCTTAGCGGCGGACTTAACAGATTCCTTATAAGAAGTGGCAAACATTAAGCAAGCGATAATTCCAAAAGGAACGTTTAAGAAGAAAATATAGCGCCAAGAAAGAGAATCAACTAAAAATCCACCTACTAACGGCCCAATAACACCAGATACACCCCAAACTGCACTCATCCAGCCTTGTGCTTTCGCGCGGTCTTTCGCTTCGCTATATAGGTCTCCAATAATCGTCATTGTGATCGGCATAACAGCACCAGCCCCTATACCTTGAAGAGCACGGAAGAAGATTAATTGTTCCATTGATGTAACGACTCCGCAAAGTGCAGAACCGATTAAGAAGATTGTTGCTCCGATGAGCAGAACTTTTTTACGGCCGAATAAATCAGCTAGCTTTCCGTATATTGGAGTCGAAACAGCTGTTGCAAGCATATAGATTGCATATACCCAACTAACAAGTTCGACGCCTGACAAATCACTCGTTATACGAGGGATCGCTGTACTAACAATCGTTCCTTCTACCGCAGAAAGAAACGTCATTAGCATTAAAGACATCATGACTTTTTTTCTCATTTGTTTTCCCCTTACCCTTTTTCGAATATTCAACAATATAAAATATAAAGCTACTAAGGTATATAAAGCAACAAAAAAGCAATGGGAAGTTAGGAGGAAGGGATATTTTTGAAGAAACGGTCGACATATTTAAAGTATCGCCGATATAATTTCGTGTATTGCTTTGCTATTCCAACATACTAAAAAAAGAAACAGGAGTCCCTGTTTCTTTTTTAATATTGCATTTTCGAATTTTGTCCAGCGGTTGTTCCGGCAATTCGGCCAGTAACAAGGGCAGATGTAATGTTATAGCCGCCAGTATAACCGTGAATATCAAGAACTTCTCCGCAGAAGTATAAACCATTCGTGAATTTCGAAGCCATTTCTTTCGGGTTAATTTCTTTAACGGATACACCTCCGCCAGTAACGAATGCTTTTTCAATTGACTGCGTACCATTTACATGGACGGTAAATTCTTTAAAGTCTTTCACAAGTGCACGAATCTTCTCGTGAGAAACTTGTCCAGCTTGTTCGCTGCCATCAATTTCATTTTTTTCTAATAAGAATAAGAAGTAACGTTCAGGCACATAACCTTTTAACACGTTTTTAATTCCTTTTTTCGGATCTTCTTTCATTTGTTTCAGCATGCGCTGGAATAGTTGCTCGCTATTTTCTTCTGGCAGTGCATCGATACTCATGTGCACTGTGTTCGTTTTAAACTTTTTCAGTGCTTTCACGACGAATTGGCTACAGCGAAGAGCAGCAGGACCAGATAGGCCGAAGTGAGTGAAAAGCATGTCCATTTTATGAGAAATGATAACTTTTCCTTTCGGGTTTAATACACTTAAGTTTACATCTCGTAAAGCAAGACCTTGTAATGTGCGGTCACGAATAAACGGTTCGTTTGAAAGAATTGGTACTTCTGTTGGGAAAAGTTCTGTAATTGTATGCCCAGCTTTTTCAGCCCAAGCGTATCCGTCTCCAGTAGAACCAGTTTGAGGAACAGATTTTCCGCCAACAGCGATAACGACGTGATTCGTTTCTAACACTTCGCCTGTTTGTAATACAACTGCTTTCGTTTGACCGTTTTCATACTCAATCGTTTCGACAGGCGTATTCGTACGTATTTTCACACCTAAGTCTTTTAATCGTGTTAACAGTGCATCTACAACAGATTGCGCTTTATTTGATACGGGGAACATGCGGCCATGATCCTCTTCTTTCAGTTGTACACCGAGATTTTCGAAGAATGTAATAATATCTTCATTACTGAAAATAGAAAAAGCACTGTATAAGAAGCGACCATTTCCAGGTATATGTTTAACGATTTCATCAAGTGGTAGACGGTTCGTTACGTTACAACGACCACCACCAGAAATCGCAAGTTTACGTCCTAGTTTATTTCCTTTATCAAGAAGTAAGACGCTTGCGCCTTCTTCAGCAGCACCGATTGCAGCCATTAGCCCTGAAGGACCGCCGCCGATGACAATAACATCATAATGCATAATATATCGACCTCATTTTCTACATTTCCTGCCTAAAAGAATAGCATGTTTTCCCTTAAAAGAAAAATAGAGTGAAGTACTGCTTAAGAGGAGAATTGTGGTACAATACAAAAGTTAGAGTTCAGCATTATCCTGCTATTTATGGGCAATAAGACTACTATCTTAAGATTTATGAGAAGTAAAGAGGGAGTTAAAAAGGTCCGTAAATGCTCGAATAATTAGTAGGAGGGGAGTCTCCCACTAATTATAGTTTCACTTTATTGTAGATGTAGGAGGATTTTCGTATGTCCGATTCAAAATTTCTGCGCGGAACGCTTATTGTGACGTTAGGGACATTTTTAGTAAAGTTCTTAGGCATGATTTACGTTTTTCCGTTTCATGCATTAGTAGGCACAGAAGGCGGAACGCTCTATACATATGGATACATTCCATATACGATATTTTTAAGTATCGCAACGGCAGGAGTGCCGCTTGCTGTTTCTAAGTTTGTTTCCAAATATAATGCACTTGGGGATTATAAAACGAGTCGGAGAATGTTCCGCTCGGGAATGGTTATGATGATAGTAACAGGAGTTCTTTCCTTCTTAGTACTGTACATGACCGCACCATTATTTGCAGAAGCAATGCTTGGTAAACAAAGTTTACAAAATAAGATAGAAGAAGTTACGACGATTATTCGCCTCGTAAGTTTTGCGCTTATTGTTGTGCCGGCAGCAAGTTTGATTCGTGGTTATTTCCAAGGCCACCAATCGATGGGACCGACTACGGTTTCACAAATTATTGAGCAAATTATTCGTATCGTCTTTTTATTAGCGGGTAGTTTCATCGTTATTAAAGTACTTGGCGGTACAGTAGCAACGGCAGTTGGGGTTGCGACATTCGCTGCGTTCGTTTCAGCAGTTGGAGCACTTGGTGTATTAATTTGGTACTGGTTAAAACGTAAAAAATATTTAGATCAATATTTAATTGAGCAAACTGTACCAGAATCGACGGTAAGTACCGCTCAATTGTTTAAAGAGTTGTTTGCATATGCAATCCCTTATGTTGTAATTGGATTAACAATTCCTTTATATCAACAAATTGATACATTGACATTTAACTCTATTATGCAGGCGATTGGTCAAGGAGATATCGCAGAGCGAGCACTCGGTATTTTCACGATGTGGACGCATAAATTAATTATGATTCCAGTATCACTTGCAACAGCGTTTAGTTTAACGCTCGTGCCAGCGATTACAAAGTCATTTACTGAAAAGCAATACCGTTATTTGAAATTACAAATTACACAAACATTCCAGGCGAATATGTTTTTAACATTGCCAGCAGTTGTCGGTATTTCTACACTTGCATATCCGATTTACACTGCTTTCTACGATTCAGACCCACTAGGTGGACAAGTATTAATGTGGTATGCGCCAGTTGCATTGTTATTCGCTTTATTCACAGTAACAGCAGCAATTCTGCAAGGGATTAACCAGCAGAAACATGCGGTTATTGCGCTTGTGATGGGTGTTATTTTGAAATTTGCATGTAACGTAATCTTTATTCGTTATTTCGGTACAGTTGGGGCGATCTTGGCTACTGCAGTCGGCTTCTTAGCTTCCGTATGGTATACGAATAGACAAATCAAAAAACACGCACACTATTCATTTGGTGTTGTATATAAGAGAACATTCCAAATTGCAGTCTTAACACTTGTAATGGTTATTGCTGTAAAACTATCACAATGGCTTCTATCCTTCATGATTTCGCCTGATGGCCGTATTGGTGCTCTTATTACAGTTGCGATTTGTGCAGGTATTGGTGGTCTTGTTTACGGATTGTTAGCGATTCGCACAGGAGTACTAGAAAGAGTATTTGGCGGAGAAGCTTTAGAGAAAATCCAGCGTAAACTTGGTAGTAGATTCAAAATAAAGTTGAAATCAAAAGGGGCGTAAATACGTCCCCTTTTCTATGATAAATAAAGAAGGTGAAGAACATGAGATTAGATAAATTATTAGCGAATATGGGACACGGAAGTAGAAAAGAAGTAAAGAAATTACTGAAAGACGGCGTTGTGAAGATTGATGGAACGCCAGTGAAAGATGCGAAGTTTCATGTGAATGTAGAAGAGCAAGAGGTTATGATTCACGGTGAAGTTGTGGAATATAAAGAGTTTGTTTATTTAATGATGCATAAACCACAAGGTGTTATTTCAGCGACAGAAGATGATAACCACGAAACAGTAATAGATTTATTAGAATTAGAAGATGCGATTTTCGATCCATTCCCTGTTGGAAGGCTCGATATTGATACAGAAGGTTTCTTATTAATCACAAATGATGGGAAGTTAACGCATCAACTATTATCTCCGAAAAAGCATGTGCCGAAAAAGTATTATGCACACATTTCAGGTGTTGTAACGGAAGAGGATGTAATAGAATTCGCTAAAGGTGTAATTTTAGAAGATGGCTATGAAACGAAGCCAGGCGAACTTACAATTTTAAAAAGTGATGATATTTCTGAGATTGAACTCGTTATTACAGAAGGAAAATTCCATCAAGTGAAGCGTATGTTTGAAGCGGTAGGGAAAAAAGTAGTTTATTTAAAGAGAACAGAGATGGGACCTTTAATGTTAGATGAAGAGTTAGAACTTGGGCAATATCGTGAATTAACAGATGAAGAAGTAGAAATGTTAAAGACGTATCAAGTAGATAACGAAAAGTAACGCCAATTTCAAAGTATAGAAAAGACCCCTTTCTAATGAGTTAGAAAGGGGTATGTATTTATTTACATACAATTATTTTTTATTATGAGGTCATTCTCACTTTCTTTCCTGTCGTTGTCCACTTGCCGCGGCAAGGGCTATACACGAGTTCATTAAACTGCAACACATTTAGATCACGTTGTATTGTTCGCGGTGTGATCCCGAACTCATCTACAAGGTCTTTCGTTGTTACCGTACCGTTTTCATTGATGTACATATAAATTGATTTAATGCGTGTTAGCATACGAGTAGTTGTAGGTTTCAAGAGAAAACCGCTCCTCTACTAGTTTTTTTGACCCCATTCAGGAAAGAAGGTCGTTACTACCATTGTACTCTACATGATAAAATTCATGCTTTAACTTACTTAAATTTTACAAAAGTTTAACAAATATTCATATAGAAAAATATTGGTAGTTGACATTTTATGTCTGGTCAGTCAACTAACTCATAAATTTCTACGTAAAACGCCAAATTCCTGCAAATTTTTTTAAAAAAATAAAAGAAAAACTAATAAGAAATATCTGAAATATTACAATTGTCCGTTATTAGGTTTTCATGTATGGCATAAGAGATTTTCGTTTGCTATGATGAAAGAGACAATATAGTGAAGGATGGATGCGTGATGTCGACGATTAATTGGACAGAAGAAGTTACAAAACGAAAAGATGATTTAATTCGTGATACACAAAAATTTTTACAAATTAAAAGTGTATGGGAAGAAGAATCTGCGAAAGAGGGCGCACCATTTGGTGAAGGTGTAGAAAAAGCCTTATCTTTCATGTTACATAAAGGAGAAGCAGAAGGTTTCGCTTCTAAAAATTTAGAAGGATATGCAGGTCATCTTGAAATGGGACAAGGAGAAGAACTAGTAGGTATTCTTTGTCACGTTGATGTTGTACCAGAAGGAGATGGCTGGACAACTCCTGCGTATAGTGCGGATATTCGCGACGGGAAGATTTTTGCACGCGGTGCAATTGATGATAAAGGGCCGACGATGGCAGCTTATTATGCGATGAAAATCGTTAAAGAATTAGGCTTACCTCTTTCAAAACGTGTTCGTATGATTTTAGGAACCGATGAGGAAAGTAATTGGAAGTGTGTAGATCATTATTTTAAAAATGAAGAAATGCCAACAATCGGTTTTGCGCCGGATGCAGATTTTCCGATTATTAATGCGGAAAAAGGAATTTCTGACATACAAGTTGTGCAAAGTGATGGCGAAGAGAAAGAAGGCACATTTAAGCTTATTTCATTTGAGTCAGGTCGTCGTTTAAATATGGTTCCTGATTTTGCAGAAGCAGTTATTACAGGAGAAGATGTAAATACACTTACAGTAGCATATGAGGAGTATTTACAAACTGCTAAAAAAATAGGTAAAGCACTTGTAGAAGGAAAGACGGTGACGTTGCAAATCAAAGGGATTTCAGCTCACGGATCTACTCCGGAAAAGGGAGAAAATGCAGGTTTATTATTGGTAAACTTCTTAACGAAAGTTTCTCTTGATGGAAAAGGGGCTTCATTTGCCTCGTTTGTAACAGAAACATTTACGGGTGATATTATTGGAGAAAAAGCTGGTATTTCTTATAAAGATGATATTAGCGGGCCGTTAACAGTGAATGTTGGTCGCTTGTCTTACTCGCAAGAAAACGGTGGTAATTTAGGATTAAATGTACGCTATCCAGTTACAACTAACTTTGAAGAAACAATTGCAAAGTTAAAAGAATATGTTGGTACTCATGGATTTGAAGTAGCGGATTATTCTAACTCTCGCCCGCATCACGTTGACAAAGACCATACGTTAATTCGTACTTTGCAACGTGTATATGAAGAACAAACTGGTGAAAAAGCTGAATTGTTAGCAATTGGCGGTGGTACTTATGCTCGTTCATTGAAAGCTGGCGTTGCATTTGGCCCGTTATTCCCAGGAAAAGAAGAACTTGCGCATCAAAAAGATGAGTACATTGAAATTGAAGATTTATTAAAAGCGACAGCGATTTATGCTCAGGCAATTCATGAATTAGCGAAATAAAAGATATGTAAATAATGACCGCTCTCTACTTTAGAGGGCGGATTCTTTTTAGCTGAATGAGATAAGGAAGAAAAGCAACAATAACATAAAGGAGACGATGTAGATGGTGCCGCATTATTTTGTCGCAGTAACTTTACCACGTCATATAAAAGAAATTCTTTCTAATTATAAAGAGGAAATGAAGGATGAATTACCATTTCGCTCGTGGGTACATGAAGAAGACTATCATATTACCCTTTCATTTTTAGGAAGTGCGACGCAGGAACAGTTAGAAGGAATAAAGAATGGATTACAAACACTTACAGAAAAAACGGAATTATCGTTCACGTTACAAGGACTTTCTACATTCGGACAGGTGGACCAGCCTCGTATATTTTGGGCGGGGATAAGTGATAATCAAGATTTGTTTACTTTACAAAAGCAAGTGCATACAATTTGTGAAGAAAATGGCTTCTCTCTAGAGACACGTCCTTATCATCCACATATTACTGTTGCGCGTAAATGGGTAGGAGAAAAAGTGTTTGATCTGACAAATGTAAAAGAGTTACCTGTAACATCATTTCAAGCAGATACGATTACTTTGTATGAATCTCACGTTAAGGAAACGCCGAAGTATAAATCGATTACTGAAATAAAACTACAAAAATAGAATGTATGAAAACGTTTTTTATACAGGTGAATATACTATAGGGAATAATGTGTTACTGTATAGAGCTTCGCTGATAAGAAACCCCTTATCATTTGCAGCTCGTTTCACCCCGCATTAACGGGCAGTAAGACTCCCACCTCAAAATTAGGATAAAGCAAAGAAGCTAGGTGGGAGATCTACTGCCCATAAAGGCCCGATTGGTTCAACTAATAATCAGTGGGGTAAAGCCTTCCCACTGATTAAAGTTTCACTTTATTTTAACTTTAAGAATGATGGTGATTTTTTATGTTGAAAGTAAAACGTCCATTTGATGCCTATTTAGATGAAATGAATAAAATTACAATTTTGCTCCCGCATGCGTATGGAACAAGCCGGACATTTCGTTTACAAGAAGGAAGCAATGTGAAAGAGTTACCGATTGTTCATACTATTGCTCTTCCAGATGCAACGAAGTATGAATGTTTTATAGAAGAGCCGATAGATGTGGGGAAGTATTATACAGTACGTGATGAACGGAATGAAGAAACAGATTTACAAATAGGCGCTGTGATTCGAACAGTAGTTTTCGATGAAAAATATTATTACGAAGGTACCGACTTAGGTGCTGTGTATAAAAAAGAAGAAACAATATTTAAAGTATGGGCTCCGACTGCAAGGCTTGCGAAAGTACGGATTTATAAAAGTGATAAAGAATATATTGATTATGAAATGTACAGAGAAGAAAACGGAGTGTGGATTCATACATTACAAGGTGATCATGATGGAGCACGATATACATTCCTTGTTTGTATTAATTTAATATGGAACGAAGCGGTTGACCCTTATGCAAAGTCTGCGACGATAAATGGAAAATACGGCGTCGTTATCGATTTGGAAAAAACGAATGTGACAAAACGAGTAGAATTATCACCATTACAGTCAATGACAGATGCCATATTGTATGAACTGCATATTCGTGACGCTACTATTCACCCAAACAGTGGAGTGAATAAAAAGGGAACATATAAAGGATTGATGGAAGAAGAGACAATGGGACGAAATGGGACATTAACAGGATTGTCTCATATAAAAGATTTAGGCGTTACACATGTTGAACTATTACCTTTACATTGTTTTGGTGGTGTAGATGAAGTGAATCCTGCTTCCGCATATAATTGGGGCTATAATCCGTTATATTACAATATACCAACAGGATTTTATGTTACAAACCTTTCTGATCCATATAACAGGATAGTAGAGTGTAAACAACTAATTGAAACATTTCATGATCACGGCATCAGGGTGATTATAGATGTTGTATATAATCATGTTTATGAAAGAGAATTATCATCATTTGAGAAGCTTGTCCCGGGATATTATTTTCGTCATGGGGAAGACGGTATGCCTTCTAATGGGACGGGAGTTGGAAATGATATAGCATCTGAACGGAAAATGATGAGGAAATTTATTATAGAATCTGTTTTATATTGGCTTACTGAATACAATGTTGATGGATTCCGATTTGATTTAATGGGAATTTTAGATGTTGAAACGATGAATGAATTAGAAAAAGAAGTACGAAAAATAAAGCAGGATGCGCTGTTATTAGGTGAAGGATGGGATTTGCAAACACCGCTTCCTCTTGAAGAGAAAGCGACGTTAAATAATGCGAATAAAATGCCATGTATCGCACAGTTTAATGATCAATTTCGTGATGGAATAAAAGGAAGTACTTTTAATATTAATAAACGTGGCTTTGCATTTGGTGGGCATGTAGATTGTAATCATTTGCAGTATATAGTAGCTGGTAGCCTTTTAAGTATGAAAGAAACAGGATTGTTTCTAGAGCCAATACAAAGCATCAACTATGTAGAATGTCATGACAATATGACGATGTGGGATAAACTAGTGCAAAGTAATCCAGAATCAGAAGAAATTTTGAAAAGGCGTCATCGTTTAGCAACTGCAATGGTTATTCTTTCACAAGGGATTCCTTTCTTACATGCGGGGCAAGAGTTTTATCGTACGAAGCAAGGGAATGAAAATAGTTATAATGCAAATGATGAAATTAATCAATTAGATTGGGATCAAAAAGAGAAAGAGATGGAGACTGTTAACTATATAAAAGGGTTAATTGCGATTCGCAAAGGGCACGGGGCATTCCGATTACAAAATGCAGACCTTATAAAAACGCATATGACTTTTTTGCAAACATCTACAGAAGTACTGGCATACCACCTAGAGCATGTAGAATTATTTGGACCGTGGAAAGAGATTGTAGTTTTATTTAATAGCGGTTTGGAAGCTAAAACGGTGCAGCTTCCAAAAGAAGAAACGTGGCATGTGTTAGTAAACGAAAAGCAAGCGAAAATAGAGCCAATTTCTTCATTTAGAGGAAAGGAACTTCAATTGGCTCCAATTAGCACGTATATATTGACGATAATGTGACAAATCGCTACTTGACGATGAGAATGTAATAAATGTAGAATTGACAAAGGTGACGATTTTCATAAGTTGTCATTCTATGATTGATTTTGTAAAATAAACTAGAAGAACAGGTGATTTATCCTGTTTTCGGCTTATGCCAAGTTTTTTCATTCAAATACAGTAAAATATATGAATCCACAACATGTGTAGAAATGTTGCGGTTTTTCTTTTCATAACTATAAAAGATAAGGATTTGTTAACGGGTAATGAATATGGAATGGTTGGAACAATTATTAGGAAAAGAGTGGAGTCTTATACCGGCTGGTGGAGTAACGGGCGATGCATATATTGCGCAAAACGGACAACAAAAGTTATTTTTAAAGCGGAATACATCGCCCTTTTTAGCGGTATTGTCAGCAGAAGGAATTGTTCCAAAATTACTTTGGACAAGAAGGGTAACGAACGGTGATGTAATTTCTGCTCAAAAATGGCTTCCGGGACAGAAGTTAGAGCCAGAGGATATGAAACTAGAACGTGTTGCGAAACTTTTGAAGAAAATACACTCCTCTAAAGCGCTTGTGCAGATGATTCAAAGGCTAGGAAAGCAGCCGCTTCATGCGCAAGAGTTATTACAACAATTACAGCTCGTTTTAAGAGGAGATATAAGAGTTGATGAAACAATTCAGCAAGGTCTTCAATATTTAACGGAGTCATTAAAAGATATTGAGTACAATGAATTCGTTGTATGCCATTGTGATGTAAACCATAACAATTGGATATTGTCGGACGAAGATGAATTGTTTTTAATTGATTGGGATGGGGCTGTTATTGCTGACCCAGCTTTAGATCTTGGTATGTTATTATATTGGTATATTCCACGCCATGAATGGAGTGAGTGGCTCGGATATTATGAGATTGAACTAGATGAATCATTGCTTAGGCGTATGAGATGGTATGTGATAGCACAAACGATTTTATCTATGCAATGGCACACAACAAAAAAGCAGCAAGCAGAAGCTAAATATTGGCATCAATATTTACAGCAACTACTTGCTTCAGAATAATACTTAAGAAAAATTGTCCATTCCAGCAATCCACTGAGTAAGTTGTTCTTGATTATTGGAAATATGGTTGTCCAAATTAGAGGAAGATTTACCCGATTGACTATAAGAATATACATCGTTTAGCATTACTTTAGTGTCACTACTTATACTATCGTTTGCGAGTAACGATTGAATGAGTCGCTCTAATTGCTCGCATTCAGAAACTGTCCCGCAGCAATCACTTTGATGGTTGATTAAAATATCTTTTAACACTTCTAATTGATGCTGTTGATTAATTGGCATGAACGGATCATCCTTTCGAGTGTTTTTCTCTCCCTAGAAATGTAAGAGAAAAAGCTATTTCGTCATGGAATGTTTAATGCTTTATGTAGTTTTTATCAAAATGGTACATCTTATACTTGAAAGAAACGGACCGAGTGCTCGTACGTACTTGGTTTTTTGTTTGATAGATTGATTAAAACAGAAAGAAGGAATTTTTCCTTTAAAATAGTTTTGTAAAGAGAGGGAGACATCTATGCGTTTAAGACATAAGCCTTATGCAATGGATCGAATTAATGAGTATTCACATATCGTAATTGGAAACCCAGAGGAGAGCGCTGGTAACTGGAAAGAAATATTTGGAAATGAACAGCCAATTCATATTGAAGTAGGTACAGGACGTGGCCGCTTTATGTATGATATGGCAAAAGCAAATCCGCATATTAACTATATTGGAATTGAAAAATTCACAAGTGTTGTTGTAGATGCACTTGATAAATTAATTGAAGAAGAAGTACCGAACTTAAAGTTAATTAATAAAGATGCTGAAGATTTAACAGTTTTCTTTGCGAAAGGTGAAATTGACCGCGTTTATTTAAACTTCTCAGATCCATGGCCGAAGAATCGTCATACGAAGCGTCGTTTAACGTATAAAACATTTTTACGCAATTATGAAGAAGTGTTAGTAGATGGCGGAGAAATTCATTTCAAAACTGATAACCAGGGATTATTTGAATATTCTCTTATGAGTATGGCTGAGTATGGTATGTTATTAACTTACCTTAGCCTAGATCTTCATAATAGTGATTATGAAGGAAACATTATGACAGAATACGAAGAGAAATTCTCTAGTAAAGGTCATCGTATTTATCGAGTTGAAGCAAAATATCGTACGGAGCCTATGCAGTAATGCATAGGTTTTTTATATGAAAAATAATCGGAATATTATGTTAAAATTAAATGAAAAAGGGGGATGGGATATGGAACAGTTGCAAATTGGAAATATAAAAGTGACGTGGCTAAAAGGTGGGAATACACATTTAGATGGAGGCGCGATGTTTGGAGTTGTGCCAAAAGTACTTTGGTCACGAAAATATAAACATAATGATACAAATCATATTTATTTACGAACAGATCCGTTACTCTTACAAACGAAAGAAGGAAACATGCTTATTGATTCAGGGATAGGGAATGGTAAATTGAATGAGAAAATGAAGCGGAATCAAGGTGTAACAGAAGAATCAGCAGTTAAGGAATCTTTAGAAAAATTGGGACTGCATAATGAAGATATTCATTACGTCTTAATGACGCATCTTCATTTTGACCATGCATCTGGTTTAACAAAATGGGAGGGAAATCACCTTGTTCCGGCGTTTCCGAACGCAACGATTTATGTAAGTGAGACTGAATGGAATGAAATGAAAAATCCGAATGTTAGATCGCGTAATACATATTGGAAGGGAAATTGGGAGCCAATCGTTGATAAGATTGTTACGTTCAGGCAAGAAGTAGAAATTACGGATGAAATAAAGATGGTGCATACGGGTGGTCATAGCGATGGACATGCTGTTGTCGTCCTTGAAAGTCAGGGTGAAACGATGCTTCATTTAGCGGACATTTTACCGACGCATGCACATCAAAATGTATTATGGGTAATGGCATACGATGACTATCCAATGACATCGATTGAACATAAACAAAAGTGGATGAAGTATGGTGCTGAAAAAGAGGCGTGGTTTACTTTTTATCATGATGCATATTACCGTGCAGTAAAGTGGAATGAGGAAGGGCATATAGTGGAGAAGATAGAGAGAAAAACAAATATAGAAGCTTAATATTAATAAGAGGAAGGTGTCCAAAAATATTTATTGGAACAATCTCCACTTATTATGTATTGCTGTTATTATCAGCTTTTGTTGGTAATTCTAAAAAAAAAGAGGTTCACCTAATGGGAAACCTCTTTTTATGCTGCTATAACCTCTAAAACAGTACCTGTTTTAGCATCAACTAAAAATTCAAATCGTTCTTGTATTTCATCTAACATCGTTGTAAGACCGCCGCGATAAACTTCGTACGCGACATCATATTTTTCAAATGCCTCCGGAACCATATGTACCCAAGAGCCAGTAATTTCACCTTTATGACTTAATGCTTGTTTCACCATTTTCAATGCTTTTTCTGAAGAAATATGGGATTGTTCTTGTACTTTGTTTGCAACGAAATAACCAGCTGCGAACCCAACGCCAAGACCTGTGACTAAACCTTTCCAGCTCATATATTCACCTCAATTCTGTAAAATAAAAATAGTGTACCAATAATAATTATAATGCAAATGCAACTAAAAAAGAAGAAACTAGAAACATTTCGAAAATTTCGTTACAATAAAAGAGGTATTCTACTAAGGTTTGAAAGAAGGGGACTTCGTGAATAAAGAGACATTACAATTATTTCGTACGTTAACAGAATTACAAGGTGCATCAGGTTTTGAACATGATGTGCGCAGTTTTATGAAGCAAGAATTAAGCAAATATGCTGATGAGATTGTGCAAGACGGTTTAGGTAGCGTATTTGGTCTGAAAAAAGGGGACGAAACTGGCCCGCGCGTTCTTGTAGCAGGTCATATGGATGAAGTAGGTTTCATGGTTACGCAAATTACGAAAAATGGGATGCTTCGTTTTCAAACGTTAGGTGGCTGGTGGAGCCAAGTACTATTAGCTCAGCGTGTACAAGTTATGACGAAGAATGGTCCTGTTATTGGGGTTGTTGGTTCCATTCCTCCTCATTTATTAAGTGATGCGCAACGTGCAAAACCGATGGATATAAAAAATATGTTAATTGATATAGGTGCAGATAGTTATGAAGATGCGATTGAAATTGGCATAAAGCCAGGGCAACAAATCGTTCCAATCTGCCCATTCACGCCAATGGCAAATGAAAAGAAAATTATGGCGAAAGCTTGGGACAACCGCTATGGATGTGGCCTTGCTATCGAATTGCTAAAAGAATTAAAAGATGAAACATTACCAAACACATTATACTCTGGTGCGACTGTACAAGAAGAAGTGGGTCTTCGCGGAGCACAAACTGCTGCAAATATGATTCAACCAGATATTTTCTATGCGCTTGATGCAAGTCCAGCAAATGATGCATCTGGTGATAAGACGCAGTTCGGTCAATTAGGAAAAGGCGCTCTTCTTCGTATTTATGACCGCACAATGGTAACACATAGAGGAATGCGCGAATTCATTTTAGATACAGCAGAAACACATAACATTCCGTACCAATACTTTATTTCACAAGGTGGTACAGATGCGGGCCGTGTGCATACAAGTAACTCTGGTATCCCATCAGCAGTAATTGGTGTTTGTGCACGCTACATTCATACACATGCTTCTATTTTACATGTTGATGATTATGCGGCAGCGAAGGAATTAATTACGAAGCTTGTGAGAGCGACGGACAAAACGACGTTAGAGACAATTAAGAATAACGCGTAAAGAGGAAGAAGGGCTGAAGAGCCTTTCTTTTTTTAGGTAGGAGAGATGGCCCAGCGATGAGTGGTGGCGGTTAGTGCTTAATTGGTGCTCGAATGATGTGTTTAAACCCCGGATAGGAAGCGAGAGGAAGGCTGTTTTTGGAAAACCTTTTCTTTTTTTAGGTGGGAGAGAGGGCCCAGCGATGAATGGGAGCGGTCAGTGCCTAGTTGGTGCTCGAATGATGTATTAAGACCCCGGATAGGAAGAGGGAGGAAGGCTGTTTTTGGAAAACCTTTCTTTTTTTAGGTGGGAGAGAGGGCCCAGCGATGAGTGGTAGCGGTTAGTGCTTAATCGGTGCTCACTCCGAATAGATAGTGAGAGTATGATCTATTTTAACGTTTGAGTCCCGAAGTTGTGAAAGTGAAAAGTTTGAATGTAGAAGGAATATGAGTATGAATTTATATAGAGGTGAATGAAATGAAGGTAGTAGTTGGATCGAAGAATAAGACGAAGGTTGGGGCTGTGGAGAAGGTTTGGGAAGATGCTGAAATTACATCTCTTTCTGTTCCATCAGGAGTAGCAAATCAGCCTTTTTCAGATGAAGAGACGATGCAAGGAGCAGTAAATAGAGCGAAGAGAGCATTGCAGGAAGGTGCAGCTCATATCGGCATTGGGCTAGAAGGCGGCGTTATGAAAACGGAGCATGGGTTATTTATGTGTAACTGGGGTGCTTTAGCGACGATTGAAGGTAAAACATTTGTTGCGGGCGGGGCGCGTATTAAGTTACCAGACGATTTTTTAGCACCGCTTGAAGAAGGAAAAGAGCTAAGTGAAGTGATGGAAGAGTTTGTAGAGCGAAAAGATATTCGTAGTCACGAAGGTGCTATCGGTATTTTTACAGATGATTATGTCGACCGAACGGAATTATTTGTACACGTTGTTAAGTTACTTGTTGGGCAATATAAGTATGATGAAAAGCAAGCATAAACCTTGCACCATGCGCGATGTATGGTAGTATAAAGAAAAGATTATAGTGTGAAAAAGTGCACTCGTTAGAGGAGGAAATATAGATGAAATCATTAGAAAGCATGGAACAATTCCAAGAATTAAAAAATGAAGAGAATGTAGTCTTCATGTTCTCAGCAGAATGGTGCCCAGATTGCCGTTTCGTTGATCCATTTATGCCAGAAGTAGAAGAGAAGTATAGTGATTTCTCATTTTACTATGTAGATCGTGATGAATTTATTGATTTATGCGTGAAAGTAGACGTATTTGGCATTCCAAGCTTTGTAGCGTACAATAAAGGTGAAGAAACTGGACGCTATGTAAATAAAGATCGTAAAACACAAGAGCAAATCGAAGAGTTTATTGAAGGTTTAAAATAAGACAATTAGCCAATTGAATTGTAAAAACAACCTCTACCTTCGCGGGGGAGGTTATTTTTTTGGAAGGGAGGAAAAAGAGATGAAAATGACAAGTAAAAAGATGAAAGACGAGTTAATGAAGAAATTATCTCGACCAGAATGGGACTTTCATTATGATAGCGAGAAAGAAGTTCTTCGTATTGAACAAACAGACTCGAAAAAAGGTATTAACGTATCACTTCCAGGAGTAGTTGCAAAATGGGAAGTGAACAAAGAAAAAGCAATTGAAGAGGTCGCTTATTACGTACAAGAAGCGCTAATTGCAATGCATAAAGAAGAAAATAGCACGGCGAAAATTTTACCTGTTATTCGCTCTACTTCTTTCCCGAAACAATCAGAAGAAGGAAATCCGTTTATTATGACGGACCATACGGCGGAAACACGTATTTACTATGCGCTAGATTCTAATAAAACGTATCGATTAATTGATGAGCGCTTATTGCAAAAATTAGAGCTTACAGAGGAACAAGTACGTGAAATGGCATTATTTAATGCTCGCTCATTAGGCTATGAATTTAAGCAGGAGACAGTAGCAGGTAATACATTCTACTTTTTAAACACAAATGATGGATACGATGCGAGTCGTATTTTAAACGAATCGTTACTACACTCGATGCGTGAAAAGATCTCTGGTGATATGGTTGTTGCAGTTCCTCACCAAGATGTATTAATTATTGCTGATATCGTCAACGAAATCGGTTATGATATTATTGCACAAATGACAATGAAATTTTTTGCCGAAGGGCATGTTCCGATTACATCACTTTCATTCGTATATGAAGATGGGGACTTCGAACCAATCTTTATTTTAGCGAAGAATCGGAAGAAGACAGATGGAAAAGAGAAAGGATGAACGAAGTGAACGTTTTTTACAACCTTGAAGGAATTGGTGACACTTTAATTGTTACCTTACAAGATATTACTTTAGAAAACCGTACATTTGACCGCAAAGGAGATGTTGCTCGCGTATACGATCGTGAAAGCAACGTAACAGCAGGATTCAACATCTTTAATGCGTCTTCTTATGTAGAAGTAACAGACAACGGAAACGTTACATTAACGAAAGAGTTTGTTGAAAAAATTAACGGAATTTTAGCGAAGAATGGCTTTGAAGAAAAAGTAGAAGCTGATTTCACGCCGAAATTTGTTGTAGGCTATGTAGCTGAAAAAGAGAAGCATCCAAATGCTGATAAATTAAACATTTGTACAGTAGAAATCGGTACAGAAACATTACAAATCGTATGTGGTGCACCAAACGTTGACGCAGGACAAAAAGTTGTTGTTGCAAAAATCGGTGCTGTAATGCCAAGTGGTATGTTAATTAAACCAGCTGAACTTCGCGGTGTTCCTTCTTCTGGAATGATTTGCTCTGCACGTGAGTTAGAGCTTCCAGATGCTCCAGAAGAAAAAGGTATTCTTGTATTAGAAGATAGCTTTGAAGTTGGACAAGAATTTAAATTTTAATTGATGTTAGAAAAAGTAGTCTCGCATATGTGAGGCTATTTTTTTGTGCGAAATTCCTAGGATTGTAACGTTTCCTCTCGAAATCTATATTGTATTTCAAAAGTGGATTAGGTAAAATTTAGAAAAAAGAAGGGGGTAGACGTATGAAACAACAACCAAAAATTGTAGAACTTCTGAAACGAATTGAAACTTCAAAACAGCAAGATATCGAACTAGGTTCCTATGAAATATATGTGTTTAGCGAAAATGAATTAGAAAAAGGACAAATCGGTTATCGATATGATAAATATAAAAATTCATTAATAAGTGAAGAAAGTGGAAAATGGAAAGAGGAATGGATTGTTATCGGATATGAAACGGATATGGGGGATCCTATTTTCGTAAATGTAGCTGATGATGCTTATCTAGTCTATACCGCAGAGCGTGGTACAGAAACGTGGCAACCCGTTCATATTGGAAATATGGATGAAATTATAAAACAATTATAAGAAAAACTTTGAGACCGGTGCAAAGTGATAGGAGAGAAAAATGAAGTATATAAAAATAATGAGCGCTATTGCAGTCATTGGAATATATATGGGAGGTTGTTCGCAAGAAGAGCCGAAAAAAGAAACAACATCTTCTATACAAGAAAAAAACAAAGATAATAAGGAAGACGCACCGGTAGAAAAGCAGCAAGAAGAACAAGAAAAGACAGAACAGGCGCAAGCAATTCAAACGAATGAGAAAGTGGAACATAAGCAGGAGGAAGTGCCGACCGAGGAAAAGAAAGAGGAAACTACGCCGCTGCAGCCAACTGAGCAACCGCTGCAAAATAATGAACAAAAAGTAGAGAGTAATGAAAAACAAGAAAAGTTTCTCGTCGTTATTGATCCAGGGCATCAACAAAAAGCGAATTTAAATTTAGAGGCAATTGGTCCAGGAGCAACTACGCAAAAATATAAAGTAACAGACGGAACAGCGGGAGTTGTAACGAAAAAGAGGGAATCAGTTCTTGTATTAGAGATGGCTTTTATATTGAAAGAAAAACTGGAAGCAAAAGGTATACAAGTATTGATGACGAGAACGTCACATGAGGTTGATATAAGTAATAAGGAACGAGCAACATTCGCGAATGATCATAAAGCGAATTTATTTTTGCGCCTTCACGCAGATGGTTCTGAAAATCCAAATCAAAGTGGATTTGCTGTATTGACACCGGCAGAAGGAAGTCCGTATACGAAAGAGATTTATGCTGAAAGTCTTCAAATCTCTCAAATGATAGTAAATAAAATGAGAGAGAATCATCAAGTGAAAGTAAATGGAATTAAATTTAGGGATGATCTTTCTGGATTTAATTGGTCAAAAGTTCCAGGAGTACTATTAGAACTTGGATTTATGTCAAACCCTGAAGAAGACAAAAAATTATCTGACCCACAGTATGTAAATTCTTTATTGCAAAGTGTAACGGATAGTGTGGATGAATATCGGAAGGGTAAAGATTAAACGAGGTCTTACATGTAAGACCTCGTTTTTCTATATGAAAAACAATCGTGGATTAGAATATTATGGATAAAACTAATATGCTTAATTTTACCTGCACTTTTTGCCGAATGCTGATACAATAAAGGATGTTACTATTTAGTAGAAAGAGTGGTAAACATGTTAGATTGGATGAAAAAGCTGTTTAACAAAGAGGAAGAAAAAACAGTGATGAATAAAGAAGTACCGGCACAAATTGAAAGTCAGCCGAAAATTCCTCGTGTAAACCACTACACTGAAGCAAGAGAAGCACAAATGGCAAGTCGGAATGCAGGGAAATGTCGTTTTCCATTAATACCAGATAATGGCTTCGATGAGGAGGATGTAAGAGAACTGCCTAACTTTGAAGAACAACCTATTCAAAGAGGAGCATATGAAGAACAGCCTACTCAAAGAGGAATAAAAGTGGAAAGAAGGAGACGACCGTATGTGGAAACAGAAGCACCTACATATGAGGAACCGGAATTGCAATATGAACCGGAACCAGAGCCTGTCGTAAAAAAAGCATTCGTACCGTCGCAAGAAAGTAACCGTAGACCATTTCGTCCAACAGAAATGATTTCTCCGATTTATGGATATAACCGTCCTTCAGTAGAAACGAAGGTTGTGCAGGAGGAAGAAAAGGAAAGAGAAGATCTTGAAATATCTGTTGAAGGAAAAGCTGTTGTTGACGCATGGTTAGAGAAAAAGGGATATACATTATCTGACTTTTCGGGAGTTCTACAAGGAAGTTCATCTGTTAAGAACGGAGTGAACGAACGAAGTAATAAAGTAGAAGAAAAATCGGTTGTGGATACATGGTTAGAGAAAAACGGTTACGAAGTTGAACGTCAAGCCCCTTCATTAGAAGAAAGCCTAAGTGATGATTTGCTTCATAAAACAGTAGGACAGCATGTGGAAAAAGAGGCTACAATTGTACAAGCCTTGAAGCAGGAGCAAGATGTAGTGGCGTTATCATCTACAGAAGATAACGAAGAAACTTTACAAGAAGAGTCAATAGATTCTAAAGTAGAGCATGTGTATTCGATATTAACAGAAGAAAATGAATGTAATACAGAAATAGAAGAAACTGTTGCTGAAGTTGCAGCAAATCAAGTCGAAGAAGAAACTTTAGAAGATGTAGTGATTGTAAAAGCAGATGAAAAGCTTGAAGAAACAATTACTATAGAAATACCAGATGCTTTTGAAGAAGAAGCTAAGGAAGCAGAAGAAGTTGTGGAATTAGAAGAAACTGAGGAAGCGACAGAAGAAGTTGCAGAATTAGAGGAAGCTGAGGAAGCAGCAGAAGAAGTTGTGGAATTAGAGAAATCTGAGGAAGCGACAGAAGAAGTTGTGGAATTAGAAGAAACTGAGGAAGCGACAGAAGAAGTTGTGTAATTAGAAGAAACTGAGGAAGCAATAGAAGAAGTTGTGGAATTAGAGGAAGCTGAGGAAGCAGCAGAAGAAGTTGTGGAATTAGAGAAATCTGAGGAAGTGACAGAAGAAGTTGTGGAATTAGAAGAAACTAAGGAAGCGACAGAAGAAGTTGCAGAATTAGAGGAAGCTGAGGAAGCAGCAGAAGAAGTTGTAGAATTAGAGAAATCTGAGGAAGCGACAGAAGAAGTTGTGGAATTAGAGGAAGCGACAGAAGAAGTTGCGGAGTTAGAGGGTACTAAGGAAGAAGAACCAACTTCTCAAGAAACAGTAATTGAAGAAACGATGAATACAGATTTAGTGGAAAATACACCAGTTGCAGAGCAACCAGTGATTTCTCAGCAAGAAACAATTGAGTTCATGGAAGAAAGTGAAGTATTCGTACCAGTTTCAGAAGCAGATGAGCAAACGAAGAGAGATGTTCAAAGCTTTGCGAATGTTTTAATTGAAGAAGCTGATGAAAAGAAACAAGTTGTCGAAGAACAGCCTGCAGCACAAAAAGAAGAGCCGAAACGCGAGAAAAAGCGTCATGTTCCATTTAACGTTGTCATGTTAAAACAAGACAGAAAGAAGTTAATGGAAAGACATGCGGTAAGAACGAACGTAACACAATCTACTGTCGGTGAACGAGTAACGGAAAAACCGATGCAGCAAGTGGTAGTAGAAGCCCAAGTGGAAGAAAAACCGATGCAGCAAATGGTAGTAGACCCGCAAGTGGAAGAAAAACCGATGCAGCAAGTGGTAGTAGAAGCCCAAGTGGAAGAAAAACCGATGCAGCAAGTGGTAGTAGAACCACAAGTGGAAGAAAGTCCAGTGCAGCAAATGGTAGTAGAACCACAAGTGGAAGAAAAACCAATGCAGCAAGTAGCGGTAGAAGCTCAAGTGGAAGTGGAACCGCAAGTGGAAGAAAAACCGATGCAACAAGTAGTGGTGGCTGGACAAGTAAAAGAGCCAATTTCAAGTACGGAAGTACAAGAGAAAGCATATGTTGTAAATCAAAAAGAGAACGATATGCGCAACGTACTACAAGCGCCACCGAAGTATGAACTTCCGCCATTAACGTTGTTGTCAATTCCACAGCAGGCAGCATTAGATAATACGGAGTGGCTAGAAGAACAGGAAGAATTATTAAATACGACATTTAATAATTTCCATGTTGGAGCACATGTTATTAATGTGTCACAAGGGCCGGCGGTAACTCGTTTTGAAGTACAACCAGACCCAGGTGTGAAAGTAAATAAAATTACAAATTTAAGTGATGATATTAAGTTAAGTTTAGCTGCGAAAGATATTCGAATTGAAGCGCCAATTCCAGGGAAGAGTGCAATTGGAATTGAGGTTCCAAACAAGGAAAGTAAGCCAGTATTCCTGCGTGAAATTTTAAGAAGTCCTGTATTTACAAAGAGTGAATCACCGCTTACAGTTGCGCTGGGGCTTGATATTTCAGGTGATCCAATTGTAACGGATATTCGAAAAATGCCACATGGACTTATTGCGGGTGCAACTGGTTCAGGGAAAAGTGTGTGCATTAACGCGATTTTAACGAGCATTTTATATAAAGCGAAGCCGCATGAAGTGAAGTTGATACTAATTGATCCGAAGATGGTTGAGCTTGCACCATACAATTCTGTTCCACATCTTGTAGCACCTGTTATTACTGACGTAAAAGCAGCTACAGCTGCGTTAAAGTGGGCGGTTGAAGAGATGGAACGTCGTTATGAATTGTTTGCTCATGCTGGTGCTCGTGATTTAACTCGTTACAATACGATTGTAAGTGGTAGAGAAATCCCAGGTGAGACATTACCGTATATTGTAATTGTCATTGATGAGTTAGCGGACTTAATGATGGTTGCTCCTGGTGATGTGGAGGAAGCGATTTGTCGTATTGCACAAAAAGCGCGTGCTTGTGGTATTCACTTATTAGTTGCGACGCAGCGTCCATCTGTAGACGTTATTACAGGTTTAATTAAATCAAACATTCCAACGCGTATTGCGTTTACAGTATCATCTCAAGTTGATTCGCGTACGATTATCGATATTGGGGGCGCGGAGAAGTTACTTGGTCGTGGTGATATGCTATTTTTAGGAAACGGCACATCTAAACCAGTTCGTGTACAAGGTGTATACGTATCAGATGATGAGATTGAAAGAACAGTTGATCATGTGAAAAAGCAAATGAAGCCAAACTACTTATTTAAGCAAGAGGATTTATTAGCAAAATCAGAGCAGAGTGAGTCTGAAGATGAACTATTTTTTGATGCATGTCAATTTGTTGTAGAGCAAGGGGGAGCGTCCACATCTTCTGTACAGAGAAAATTCCGCATAGGTTATAATCGCGCGGCACGTCTAATTGAAGAGATGGAGTCGCAAGGGATTATTTCTGAAGGAAGAGGAACGAAACCGAGAGATGTCCTTATTTCTGAGGATGAATTCGCTGCTATGCAGGAAACAAATGTATAGGAAACGGTTTTGCTGTATACTAATAGAAAATGTTGGATAGTAAAGTAGGGAGTAAAGCGACATGAAAGAAATTGAATTAAAATTAAAAGGTGAAATAAATCGACTAACAAATAAAACATTTAAATTTGATGAACGTGTTGGAGAAGGCTGGTTCTCTGCCGTTTACTTTTTAAAAACTAGAGAAATCATTGAAGAATTTCGCCCGAAAAGTGTTGTAACAATGCAGTTTTTTCAAAAAGAACATGCAGTTCTTTGCGGAGCAGATGAGGTAATCGCATTGCTACAAACATTTGCCAAAAATCCTGAGGAATTAGAAATTCATTCTTTAAAGGATGGCGATAATATTAGTCCGTTTGAAACAGTTTTAACAATTCATGGTCCTTATGAATACTTCGGCTTTTTAGAAGGTGTAATTGATGGGATTTTAGCTCGTCGTACATCAGTTGCGACAAACGTATATAACGTTGTCCAAGCTGCACGTAGTGTAGATAAAGAAAAACCGGTTATTTTCATGGGAGATCGTGACGATCATTATACGCAACAAGCTGGTGACGGCTATGCGGCATACATCGGAGGTATGAGCGCGCAAGCGACGCATGCAATGAATGAATGGTGGGGCAGAAGTGGTATGGGGACGATGCCTCACGCTTTAATTCAAATGTTTAATGGTGATGTTGTTGAAGCTGCAAAGGCATATCATAAAAAATTCCCAGAAGATGAATTAGTCGTACTAATTGATTATAACAATGATGTCATTACAGATGCACTTCGCGTAGCGCGTGAATTTGGATCAACATTAAAAGGTGTACGTGTCGATACGTCTCGCACAATGATTGATCAATACTTCATTCGTCATCCAGAAGTACTTGGAACATTCGATCCACGTGGTGTAAATCCATCACTTGTATTTGCACTTCGTAAGGCTCTTGATGAGGAAGGGTTCCAACATGTAGATATCGTTGTAACTGGTGGGTTTGATGAGAAGCGTATTCGTGAATTTGAAGCTCAAAATGTTCCTGTCGATATATACGGAGTAGGAAGTAGCTTATTAAAAATGAATATTGGTTTTACTGGTGATAACGTAGAATTAAATGGAAAACCAGAAGCAAAAGCTGGTCGTAAATACCGTCCAAATTCACGTCTCGAGCGTGTTCAATTAGAAACAAAAGAAGATATGTAAAAGCGAGAAAAACTGATAGGTGATTGACCCTATCAGTTTTTCTGTTATCATAGTATAGCGGCTTGTTTTTTGCTATAATAAATGTGTTATGGACATAAAAGAAGTACGTACGAGTTTATCACTGATAAGTGAATATAAAAAGAAATTCACTGCATCAGAAATGTATGATGATTACCAAAATAAGAAAAGATTCATATACTGTCTTATAGATAGGCCGTTGTATTAGTTCGAAATGTTGGAGGTTCTTTAAGATGACAGTTTACCATTTTGTAGGAATTAAAGGAACAGGAATGAGTTCATTAGCACAAATTCTTCATGACATGAAGCATACTGTTCAAGGGTCTGATTATGAAAAGCGTTTCTTTACACAAACAGCATTGGAAAAGCGTGGTATTTCCATCCTTCCTTTTGATAAGAATAATATTAAAGAAGGACAAGTGATTATCGCAGGAAATGCATTTCCTGATACGCATGAAGAAATCGTAGCAGCAAAAGAATTAAATATCCCAGTACATCGTTACCATCACTTCTTAGGTGATCTTATGAATCAGTACACAAGTGTTGCTGTAACTGGTGCACATGGAAAAACATCAACAACTGGTTTGTTAGCCCATGTAATGCAAGGTGCACACCCAACATCATACCTTATTGGAGATGGAACGGGGCATGGGGTAGAAAATAGTAAGTATTTTGTATTTGAAGCTTGTGAGTATCGTCGTCATTTCTTGTCTTACTATCCAGACTATGCAATCATGACAAATATCGATTTCGATCACCCAGATTATTTTGCAGACATCAATGATGTATTTAATGCATTCCAAGAGATGGCATTGCAAGTGAAAAAAGGTATTATTGCATGTGGTGATGATGAAGAACTTCAAAAAGTTCAAGCGAAAGTACCTGTTATTTTCTATGGATTTGGAGAAGATAATGATTTCCAAGCACGTAACATTCAAAAGAGAACTGATGGTACTATATTCGATGTATTCGTTCGTAATACGTATTATGACACGTTCAAAATTACAGGATACGGCGATCACAGCGTATTAAATGCATTAGCAGTAATCGCGCTTTGCCATTATGAAAACGTTGATGTAGAAGCAGTTAAGCATCAGCTAACAACTTTTGAAGGCGTAAAACGTCGCTTTAATGAAAAGCCAATGGGAGAACAAGTTATCATTGATGACTATGCACACCATCCGACAGAAATTAATGCAACGATTGAAGCAGCACGTCAAAAACATCCAGAGCGTGAAGTTGTCGCTGTATTCCAACCACATACATTCTCACGTACAGAGAAGTTTTTAGATGAGTTCGCGGAAAGCTTAAGTAAAGCTGACCAAGTATACTTATGTGATATTTTCGGATCAGCACGTGAAAACAAAGGTGAATTAACAATTGAAGATCTGCAAAAACGTATCGATGGCGCAGAGCTGATTACAGATACAACAACGGATGTGTTAAAGAAACATAAAAACGGCGTTCTTATTTTCATGGGCGCAGGAGACATCCAAAAATTCGAAGCAGCTTACGTAAAAGAAGTTCAAGTTGCAGAGAAGTAATAGAAAAGACGCATAGCTTGGCTGTGCGTCTTTTTTGCTGTGTTCGATACATTTAAAAAGCGTTGATATGTTGGTATTGTTTATTCTTTTTGTATAGTTGTTTTAACAAAACGATATAAATTGAACTAAAAAGTACATATCCAATTAAATAATAGAATGAAAACATATCGAATTGTTTTGTTATTATAATTCGAATCGCGAAAAAGGTGAATGGAAGAGCGATTAACAGTCTTGAACTGATGAAAATAATTGTTTTAAAGTATTTTAATAAATCTGTATTCCAATGATTTTCTCTACAGATAAACCAAATGTTGCTTGCAATAAATGCTAGTACAAATGGTAAATTAGATGAAATATTGATGAAACCTAATACGATAGGAACTGATAGAGCACCCAGTGGACCGATAGATAGACCGGAATAATATTTAATAAATGTATTTGTCGATTGCTGTGCATCTTGAATAACATCTGTATATTCTACTGCAATTTCCTTTGCTAATTCTTTTGGAGGAAGAAATTCTTCAATCACTTGTGAAGGAATACTTGCTGATGGTATCCCTTCACTTTCTTTACTTAATGCATTTTCATATAAATCGGATTTGATTTCTAGCACATGTTGTTCTCTTGCTGACGTAGGTAAGTTCATTAAGCCTTTGTGAAGATCATGTAAGAAAGAAGCTATGAGTTCATTTGAAAAGAATTGTTCTTTGTTCATCTTTTATCCTCTCCTTTAGCTAGTAACATTAGGGCATGATACACTGCGTCATAATCATGTAAGCGACTATTTAAAATTTCTCTCCCTTCGTCTGTAATTCGATAATATTTTCTTTTTGGGCCATCACCGGACTCTTCCCAATAGGAAACAGCCCAATTGTTTTTCGTGATTCGATTTAATATAGGATAAATCGAACCGTTCGGGATATGAAACACAGGGATATCTTGTAAGGCACTTGTAATTTCGTATCCGTACATAGGTTGTCTACTTATTAAAGACAAAATAGCGAGATCAAAAACACCTTTACGTAATTGAATTATAAAATTATCATTTTTTTCCATACTTTAACTATATATGATTCATATCTAGGTATCAATCATATATAGTGATTGTTCTTATATAAAACCGAAAAAAGTGTGAATATTTAACATTTTGTATCTGTAAGTGTTAGAATAATAAGAAAAATAAAAAGGGGCTAAAAAACATGTTCACACTCCGAGTAGATGACGAAATCGAACTACAACTATTAGAAAAACATCATAAAGAGGAATTATATCAATTATTAGATCAAAACCGTAACCATTTAAGAAGATGGCTCCCTTGGGTAGATGGGACGAAATCAGCTGATGCGTATAATGAGATTTTTCCGATGTGGTTAAAGAAATTTGCAGAGGGAGATGGGTTTGAGGCTGGTATACGCTATAAAGGAAAGCTCGTTGGGATGGTAGGTATTCATCCGGTGAGCTGGGGTAAGAAAGCTACGAGTCTTGGATATTATCTTGCAGAAGATGCTGGTGCGAAAGGTATTATGACGCGAAGTGTGAAGACTGTGCTTCATTATGCATTTGATAATTTAAAGCTGAATAAAATTGAAATTCGTTGCGGTGTTGAAAATGCGAAAAGCCGTGCGATTCCAGAACGTTTAGGTTTTAAATTAGATGGCATTTTAAGAGATGAAGAATGGTTATACGATCATTTCCAAGATATCGCTGTGTATAGTTTACTAGCTTCAGAATGGAAAAAGATTCGATGAACGAGAAGATTTGTATTATTCCGTATGAAAGTATGTTTCAAGAGGAAGTAGTAGATCTCATCGTTCATATTCAGCGAAAAGAGTACAATGTCCCTATTACGAAAGAAGAGCAGCCTGACTTACTTGAAATAGAAACGTTCTATCAAAGGGACAACGGAAATTTTTGGGTAGCAACTTATGATGGGAAAGTAGTTGGAACGGTAGCTTTATTAGATATTGGAAAGCATCAAGTAGCGCTAAGAAAAATGTTCGTGAAGAAAGAGTTCCGCGGAAAAGAATGGGGCGCATCACATACGCTACTTCAAACAGCAATTTCTTGGGCGAAGGAAAAGAACTTGGAAGACATTTATTTAGGAACAACAGTTAAATTTCTAGCAGCACACCGTTTCTACGAAAAGAATGGTTTTCAAAGCGTGAGTATAGAAGAGTTACCAAAAAGTTTTCCAGTGCTAGAGGTAGATAAGAAATTTTATAGGTATACTGTTTAAAAAGGTCATTCATAAATGGCCTTTTTTTTATGAACTAAAATGGAAAAAATGGTATAATTTAGTTAGGGGGTGCGTGTATGGATTTTCCAATTCAAAGAAGTAAGTCAGCAGTAATTTTCGTTAGTCTCACGTTAGCTTTTATGTTTGTGTATCCAATTGTCATGCTTTTCACAAATAAAGAGCAGTGGATGTCAGCGTTGATTGGAATGGGTTTATGCTTCATTGTAAATGTACCAATCGTTTGGGAAATATTTATTAAAAAACATAAGGTGGAAAATGGCGTATTAAAGTACGGTATTTTAAATGATGATGTTGTATTAAAAGATATAATAATTGTTCGTCAAGTTGGGAAATCCCTTGAAATTACGACGAATGCATATAAAGTACATATGATCGCGATGCCGCAACATATGACGCAGTTTTTATCGCTTGTAGAAAAAGAGAATCCAAGTGTAAAAATAGAAATGGTAGGGTAAAAATGAAATATGTAAAACCTTTATTTTGTTTGTGCTTGTTGGTTGCACTAGAGTATATATGAAATGGGATCTGCCCTTATATGTTCCAATATTAATAGGTACTATCGCAGTGACGCTTTTATTTTATTTTCATTTTCAGCAAACAAAAAGTGAGGAAAGTAGTTCTATATAGTGTAGGGAGGGATTTGGAATGAAAAAAATATGTGCGCTCTGTTTATTTTTATTAACGACATCGATTCTTTTAATAGGATGTAGTGCGAAGAAAGAGAAGTCTGATGTTAGTTTAGAAAAGGCACAAAAAATTGAAATAGAATCCCTTATTGATTCGAGTGATAAAAAAACAATTACTGATAAGAAAGAAATCACAAAGTTGTTTGAATCAATCAAAATGGATGAGTGGGAAATGGAATCGGCTCCTTTAGATACTCCGCAAGGGAAAACGTTTAAAATGTATCAAGAGGATACACCGGAATTATTGGATTCGAGTAAAGATAAAAAAGAGTTATATGAAATTGGTACTATGACAGTATATAAAGATGTCCCTTATGTTGAGGTTGAATTGAAAATTAATAAAATAAAAAATAAAAATAGTTTTAAAGTACCAGAAGATGTGGCTAAAAAATTATTAGAGTATTAATAAAAAAGCGCTCGGGATTCTATCCGAGCGCTTTTCATATTATTTTAAGTTCTCAGGATTTAAAGCTTCTAGTTCAGTTACAACGAAGCGTCCGTCTTTACGGATTAATACGTCGTCGAAGTAAATTTCACCGCCGCCGTATTCAGGGCGCTGAATGCATACTAAATCCCAGTGAATGTTAGAGTTGTTGCCGTTCCATGCATCATCATAAGCTTGTCCAGGTGTGAAGTGGAAGCTGCCATCGATTTTTTCATCGAATAGAATGTCTCCCATTGGATGTAAGATGTATGGGTTTACGCCGATTGCGAACTCACCAACGTAGCGTGCGCCTTCGTCCGTATCGAAGATTTTGTTAATGCGCTCTGAATCGTTTGCAGTTGCATCAACGATTTGGCCATTCTCAAATTTAAGTTGTACATTTTCAAATGTATAACCGTTGTAAGGAGATGGTGTGTTGTAAGAAACTGTACCGTTAACAGAATCGCGAACTGGTGCAGAGTATACTTCACCATCTGGAATGTTTAAATGACCCGAGCATTTAATAGCTGGAATGTCTTTAATAGAGAATGTTAAATCAGTTCCAGGGCCAGTTAAGCGAACCTTATCTGTTTTATTCATTAATGTAACAAGGCTATCCATCGCCTTATCCATTTTACCGTAGTCTAAGTTACAAACTTCGAAGTAGAAGTCTTCGAAAGCTTCTGTGCTCATTTTAGCAAGCTGCGCCATAGAAGCATTTGGGTAGCGAAGAACAACCCAGCGTGTTTTCGGAACACGGATGTCTCTATGAACTTTTTTGCCAATTGTTTGGCCGTGAACTTTCATACGTTCACTTGGAACGTCAGCTTGTTCGTTAATGTTATCGCCAGAGCGAAGGCCAATGTAAGCATCCATATCTTTCATTACGCTCGCTTCATATGCAGCGATTTGTTCGAAATGTTCTTCAGTAGCACCCATTAATAAAGAGCGATCTACTTGATGATCTTTTAAAGAAACGAATGGGAAACCACCAGCTGCATATGCTTCTTTTACAAGTGCAGTTACAAGTTCTTTTTGTAAGCCAAAGTTTTCAATTAATACTTTTTCGCCTTTTTGTAAACGAATAGAGTAGTTAATTAAATTGTATGCTAACTTTTCAATGCGTGGATCTTTCATATGTAAAGCCTCCCTACTAATTATGTATCCTCTCCTATTGTAACCTACTTAGTGGAATTTGTTGAATCATTTATGTTAAAGTTAACGAATAAGTATGAAAATTCTAATGAAAAGATAGGGATTAGAACGAAACGGAAAATGATTGTATAATAGGGGAAAGTATGAAAAAGATAAAGGAAGTGATGAAATGCAAGTTCTTCTATATGTAAGTGCGGCTATTATCGCGGTTGCTTTCGCAGTATTAGTAGTGTATGTATGCAGAACGTTGTTATCGGTTCAGAAGACGTTAGAAAACGTTGCGAGCACGTTAGAAGGTTTAGAAAAGCAAATGCAAGGAATAAGCGTAGAGACGGAGCAATTATTACATAAGACAAATGCGTTAGCTGATGATATTCAACAGAAGTCACAGTCGCTAAATAAAGTAGTAGAAGGTGTGGATGGAATCGGAACGACGATTCACTCTTTAAATACGAAGCTTCGCAACGTTTCAGAGTCTGTTACGGACGAAATTGAAAATAATGCAGATAAAGTAGCACAAGTTGTACAGTGGAGCAGCGCAGCAATTGAAGTATACAACCATTACCGTACTACGAGACAAGAGAAAAGGGTTGAAAAAGAAGAGCGTAAACTTGAGAAAGCTGAGCAGAAGGCTGAAAAGAGAGAGAAGCGCTCTAGACTTCGCATGAGAGGTGAGTAACGATGAGTATGATGAAGATTGAAACGATTGAAGAACTTGAAGCGTTAGTAGAAAAGAACGAGCCTTACGTTCTTTTTAAGCATAGTACGACATGCCCAATTAGTCACGGTGCATATACTGAGTTTCAAGCGTATTGCGGTGAAGAAAGAGAAGTGCCAGCATATTACTTATACGTACAAGAGGCGAGAGATGTTTCGAACCATGTTGCAGAGCAGTACAGCATTAAGCATGAATCTCCGCAAGTGTTATACATAAAAGATGGAATGGTAGTATGGCATACATCGCACTGGAATATTAAAAAAGAAGCTTTAGAAGAGAATGTAAAATAGGGAGAGGCAAGCGAAGGGCTTGCTTCTTTTTTATTTTGTTGCAATATATTTAGTGGTACACTAGAGATACTTTAAAACTAAGTAAATTGACTTTTGAAAGTGGGTTTTAAGCAATGAAGAAAATGGCATTATGCATCGCAAGCTTAAGTTTATTACTGGGGGCTTGCAGCAATAATACTATTGAGAAGAAGGATGAAGTTGTACAGAAAGATACGAAAGAAAAAAGTATGATTCCAAGAAATGCTGTTTCTAAGGATTACTATAGAACTGTTATTCCTTTAAAAGAACAAAAGGTAATTAATACAGTTAATGTTAAAACTAATTCTAAACTAGATTTAGCAGAATATGAAAATGGTTTAATGGATATTGCTTCAAAACAATTCGATACAGAAAATTACGTATTACAATTAAATCAATATATTCCAGAGAAAACAATTGATGAATTAGTTACGAAACAAGAAGTACCAGTTTTGACTAATATTATAGAACAGGACTACTTCGGCAAACAAAATTCAAATGAACTAAGCTTATCTGGTGTTGTTATTGGTTTATCTATGTCTTCAAGTGTATCTAATGAGGAAGCTATTTCTAAAGGTACTGAAGTCGCTAAGGGGCTTATAGAAGCTATTAATAAAAATGATAAATATAACAAATCTCCAATTACATTTGCTATATTCAAGCAAGAAAGTACAAGTTCTTTAAAGAATGGTACTTATATTTCAAGCGCTACTGTTCAAAAGAACGAGACTAATCTTGGAAATTGGGATACTATTGATGAAAAGTCGTATTCGTATCCTTCTCAAGAATTTGGGGGGGCACATGGAGAAGATAATGATAAGCTAAAGAAATTTTCTGAAGCAATGAAGGCATTTTCTCCAGGAGATTATATCCCTGTTAATGCTAAGATTTCTTATAAGCAAAATAAGATGGATAAATTAAAGATGGATATTGTCGTTAAATATAACGGTAAGTCAGAATTAATGGCACTCTCTCAAACGGCTGCTCAAAGTATGTTAGAACAATTTCCTAAAGATGCTAAAGTTCAATTACAAATAAAGTCCGAGAATAAAATCGAGGCTGTTATTATAAAAGAGAAGAACAGCGATAAACCGTTTGTTTCTTTCCTATAATAAAAAAAGACAGTTTTTAAGCTGAGGCTACTGAAAAAGTGAATACTTCGAGAAAAACATTTCGAATTTCCTAAAGATGTTGAAAGAAGAAAGGAGGTCATTACCTGTACATAGTAGGGAATGACCTCTTTTTTCTTATGAAATAGACTCTTTCAGTGCCTTCTTTAAAGTGTCAGATTATGTTGATGTTATTCAAATTGGCGCTCGCAATATGCAAAAATTTGAACTGTTAAAGGCAGCTGGTGCTGTAAATAAACCAATATTATTAAAGCGTGGTATTCGCACATATGAAACAGCAACGCGTAATACGCTTGATATTTCCGCTGTGCCAATTTAAAAGAAAGAAACACATTTACCTGTTGTTGTCGATGTAACGCATTCTACAGGGCGACGTGACCTTCTCTTACCGTTTGCAAAAGCGGCTATGGCAATTGGTGCTTTTGCTATTATGGCTGAAGTACATCCAGGCCCAGCGGTTGCATTATCAGATGCAGCGCAGCAAATGGGTATTCCAGAATTCAATGAGTTTATGAAAGAATTAAAAGCATTCGGAAGTAATTTATAAAAAGATTTCTTAGTCTATGTAGCCCTTGTTACATAGCTTTTTTACAAAAATTGACCTTTTTTGCATAAAAAATACGAAAATACGAGAAAAGAAGCGAATTTTTTCGAAACTTTTGCGGGAAAATATTGTATGACCCTGTGTTTTTAGCGTATCATTAGTAAAAGGAAGAACTCGGGACGATTGTTGGCATCTGCAAATAGAGTTGATGTCTTTTTTTCATTCAAGTGAACCGATACATAAAAATAGATAACATAAATAGAAGGAGTGTGCGAAGAGATGAACGTAACAATCTATGATGTAGCGCGTGAAGCAAATGTTTCAATGGCTACCGTATCACGCGTTGTGAATGGTAACCCAAATGTAAAGCCTACAACAAGAAAGAAAGTATTAGAAGCAATTGATCGTTTAGGATACCGCCCGAATGCGGTAGCACGTGGACTAGCAAGCAAGAAGACAACTACAGTGGGTGTTATTATTCCTGATATCTCAAATACGTTTTATGCAGAACTTGCTCGTGGAATTGAAGATATCGCAACAATGTACAAATATAACATCATTTTAAGTAACTCTGACCAGAACAAAGAGAAAGAGTTCCACTTATTAAATACGATGCTTGGGAAACAAGTGGACGGGATTGTTTTCATGGGTGAAGATATTACAGATATTCACGTTGAAGAGTTCAAAAAATCTCCAGTACCAATTGTATTAGCAGCGTCATTTGATGAACAAAATGAAACGTCATCAGTAAATATTGATTATACACAAGCAGCTTACGATGCAATGAAGCATTTTATTGAGCAAGGACATAAACGTATCGGTTTCGTCTCTGGTCCTTTCATTAATAAAGCAGGAAGCGCGAAGAAGTTACAAGGTTATAAAAAAGCTTTAGAAGAAGCAGGTATTTCATATGATGAAAATCTTATAATTGATGGAGATTACACATATGATTCAGGTATAGAAGCGTTTGAAAGACTTTGGGGCATGGATGAAAAACCAACAGCAATCTTCGTATCTTCTGATGAAATGGCACTAGGTGTAATCCACGCAGCACAAGACGCAGGATTAAACGTACCAACGGATATCGAAGTGCTTGGTTTTGACAACACACGTCTTGCATTAATGGTTCGTCCGCAACTTTCGACAGTTGTACAACCAATGTATGATATCGGTGCAGTAGCAATGCGTCTACTAACGAAATATATGAACAAAGAAAAAGTAGAAGATCACTCAGTTATCTTACCTCACCGTATCCAATTTAGAGATTCAACGAAGTAAGAATAAGAGAGCTCACAGCGATAGCTGTGAGCTTTTATTCATATTCAGGATAATGGTGTTTAACTACTGTATCTACACTTTCAGTTTTCTTAACATGTAAAAAGCGTGCATATAATTCTTTTCCTGTCTCAAATGGTGTGTCATCTAATTCGAAAACATGCAACACTTTTCTAAACGTCCATGTTACTTGCTCACCGTACATATTATCGTACGTATCTTCAGACTGTAGAGCTATCTTTTCACCTAGCTCATGAGCTTCCTCTAAACTGTTCGCCTTAACGAGAATGATACTTTCTTCAAAGAGTGTATCGTGATTCTCTTCATAATGTTCATCAATTTTATTAGGATTAGGCTCACCTGAATGAACAGATTCAAATAATAATTTTACAGCGTACATATGGGAGAGTCTCCTTATGCTGAATGTTTTACTTTATAAACAATACTCGCGATAAGTGAAGCCGGTATTGTAAATACGTTACTTTGATAATGGTAATGTATTTGGGATTCTTCATAAGACATTTTGTCGTAAAGTTCATTTTGAGACACGTTCATTTTTTTCTGTTTTTCCTTGAGCATCTTAATATAGTTGTACTGTATTGGGACGAGAATAATGAAATAGGCTAATACGATTAGTGAAATCCAAATCATTATGAACACATCCTTATAAAGAATATTTCTATATAACAATTATATCAATAAAAAGAAAAAATAACCATTTTTTCATTGGAGCTAATTTTCTTCTAAAAATGCGAACAGTTCCTCTTGGTTTCTTAAATTGCGATCAATACATGTTTGAGCAATACATTTTAATCCTTGTAATAATGTGTCTATGTACAAAGTATCGTACTGAATTATATTTCCCTCTACCATTGTTTCATCTTTTTCCAAGTTAATTGATATTTTTAGTACAGCTGTATCGCTTTGCAAATTTACAACGTCGATGCAAAAAAACTGTTTTTCTAAGTCAATCGTAACATAATCGAATCTTTCGGATAGCTCCAAATTACATGTGGTAGTGTATTCCAAATGAAAGCCTCCTTATTGTGTAAGTGTATGTTGTAATGCTTTCGCTACAGTGGGGGAGATTCCTTGTTATATGTCACACAAGTGCAAATTTAACTATTATAGGGCAATGTCATGTATAATAGAAAGAAAAGGCTTGTGAGGGGGGAGAAGAGATGATCGTTCTTTGGATAATTACGCTTTGCATGACTGCTATTTTTGCATATATGACGTTAAAACAAAATGGCTTAAAGCGATTTGTTCCAGGAAGTATTCTTGCAGGAATCGCCCTTATCACGTATGTAATTTCTATTTTTATTGAAAGTGTATCAGTGGACATGAGCACAAGTTTAATGTTCATGGGTATTACACTATTTGCAGGTAGTATTATGGTACTTATGGTTGCAGGTATTATTTTATTTATTCATATGAATTCAGAAACGTTATAGCATATAAAAAAGGCATGTCCCGAGAGGGGCATGCCTTTTATCCGTTCAATTATGCTCTATCTTTAGAAGAGTTTTGTTGTTTTAGTAAGTCGCGAATTTCGCCAAGAATTTCTTCTTCTTTTGTTGGTTCTGGAAGTTCTTCTTTCTTTTCTTCTTCTTCTCTTTTAGATGTTAGTTTGTTGAAAACTTTAACGAACATAAAGATAGCAGCTGCAATAATTAAGAAATCAAAAATAGTTTGGATGAAGTTACCATACATAATAGATGATTTACCGAATGTAAGTTTTAAATCTGTAAAGTTAACGCCGCCCAGTACCATACCAAGTAATGGTGTGATGATATCTTTTACTAAAGAACTAACGATTTTACCGAATGCAGCACCGATTACAACCCCGACAGCTAAATCGATTACATTCCCTTTGAATGCGAATTTTTTAAACTCGTTCCACATGTGTTAATCCCATCCTTTCCACGATTCATTATGAAATTTATAATTCCTATCAACATATTCTATAGAAATTTGCGACAGAAATAAAGGGAAAATGGGAATGAAAGTAAATTCTGAAAAATGTATCCGTTTTAATTTTTAGTTGCATTCTCCAGTAGAGATTGCAACAGTTGCTGCGTTTTTAATCCTTCTAATCCATCTACAACAGGTTTTGTATCTCCGTGAACACATTCGATAAAATGATGAACAGCATCTTCAAAACCGCGCTGTTTTAACGTCGTATCCCATGATGGTGAACCGCTTTGCGAAACGGAGTTTTCTTGTTCAATTTCAAATGTGTTCATATTTTTTACGCGAATAATTTTCCCTGTCGTTACAAGTTCAATTTGTTCTAAGTTTGTACCTGCATGGCGATGCATCGCGGTAGAAAGTAACAGTCCACTTGGAGTTGTATATGTATGATGTCCGTAAAGAAGTTCGTTCTTTTCATTGATTTGCATCATATTATGAACGATGTTAAGGTCATCGTTAGCTAACCAGCGAGCAGTATCTACAATATGTAAGTAATCATCTAACATAGTAAAGTCATACGTATATGGCCCCACCTTATTTGTGCGGTGCTTTTCAATTCGAATCCATGAAATATCATTAGCTTGCTCTTTGGCAGCAACATACATAGGAACGAATCGGCGATTAAATCCGACCATCAACTTTCGTTTATGCTTTTCGCTCAACTCAACTAGTTGCTCAGCTTGTTCCACTGTAGCTGCTAGCGGTTTATCAACATAAACGTCAATTCCTTTTTTTAGAAGTTCAGAAACGATTTCATAATGTGTAGCAGTTGAACTGTGAACGAAGATTGCATCGCATTCCGAAGCTAACGTTTCAATAGAATGAAAGTCTTGAATGCGGTATTGCTGGCAAACTTGTTTCCTTTTCTCCGCGTTAGGTGTAAACGCCCCTACAAAATTCCAATCTGTTTCTTTTGTAAGTGTTGGAAGATAGGCTTTTTGTGCGATACTTCCAAGTCCAATCATCCCAATTTTAGGTTTGTTCATATTTATTCCCACCCTATTAATATTGATGTAACGGGTTAAATGTAGCATAGGGTGGGGGAGGAAGGCAAAAGTTAGCTTTTTACTTACGTCCTTCTAACAAAATCTTTTCTATTTCTGCAAAGTTATGAGCGCGAGCATGTTGTAATGAAGGGAGTATCATTATTGTCGGAATGCCTATGACTGTAAGGAAAAGGATATATAAGGTAATTTATGTTAAAATTTAAAAGGGGATAAAAGATCTGTGCCAACACGCACGATAGTTTGAGAGGGAGTGCTAGATTTTGGGGGCTGAATTAAAGGATAATAAATTAAACAAAGCTGTAAAGATTGGAACTAATATCGTACTTATTTTATTAATTATCGGTGCAATACAAATGTTTTATGATGAAGATTCTACAAATGATCATTTCGGTTGGTTATTTATGATGGTCTTTTTTGGAATTAAAATAATTTCTAATTTTATGATAACTTTAAAAGAAGGAGATAAAAAGTCAGTATTTATTGATTTAGGTTTAGTAGTTTTTGTTGTTCTTCTTTTAGTTGTTTCTAGTGTGAAATATTTTTCTTGAAGGTTAATATATTCATTAACGAGGCTTTAATGGAATAAGCCTCGTATCTTTCTGTGTTATTTAATACTTGCGTCTGATTGTAAAAAATCACTCTATATTAGGTGTTTTTCTTTGAAAATAGGACTTAATTCACTCCAAACATCAAATTTATTACCATCTAAATCATAAAAAACAAAATTCTTCCCAGCATGCCCTCTGTTTTCAATCCCTCCAACTAGAATTTCCTTTTCAATAAATTCACTATGAATTGATTTTAGTGTATGTAATCCATTAACTTCGAATGTTATAGAAAAGCGTTCTTCACCGTGAAAATCAAAAAAATTTAAGGTTTGATTATCTTGGGATTTAACTAGAAAAAAGCTTTGATTTGCAAAGTTAATAATAGCTTTGTCTTCGTCTTTAAAGTTCAACTCTGCTCCCAATTTGTTCACATACCAATTTGAAGAAAGTTCTACGTTGGTAACTGGAATATAAGTCGTTCCAACTCTTAATAATTTTTCTTTCACCCTATTTCCCTCCTTTAGCAAAACAGCACTAATAAACTTGTTCTCTCTTCCTAGACTTATTGCCTTTGTGAGTCCTTAATTTTCTTTTTAATCCCAAAAAATTCTTGAGTAATAGAAGTAAACCGACTGGCTTCTTCTAAAAAAGGATAATGGTTACTGCACTCAAATGGTACAAAGATAGAATTACGAATGCCCTCATGTATCTCAATAGAATATTGAATCGGGCACTGCACATCATGTCTTCCGCAAATAATAAGCGTCTTTGTGTGGATAGAAGGTAAGTACTTTCTTAAATCAAATAACGGATATTCATAAGAGAAAACATTCATCCGGCTAGCGGACATTGTTTTTTGGATTGGTTTACTAAAATAAGAGTTGTAGTTTTCGGGTTTATACAATGATAATTGGGTTCTCTTAGTAGATAGTTCTTTCCGTTCTTCACTTGTAAGGTGAGGGCTTTTTAAGTTTTCAATGAGTTGTTGCATATAATGAAACTGCGAATGTTCGGGGTGATAAATGCAAAATGGTGTTTCGGTATAGTTACTTGCTGCGGCTCCGGCGATGACTAATGATTGCAAGGAAGTTGGATATGTAATGGTATATAAAAGTCCAAGCATACCGCCTGTTGAATGACCAGCGAAATGCCACGATGGAAGTTGTAAAGCATCTCTTATTGCTTCTAAGTCATGAATTGTTTCAATCATGGTCAATTCTTTTTCTGAATTGGCTTTTACAGAATTACCAGCATCACGTAAATTAATGAGGAATACACGATGTGTGGAAGTAAAAACATCCGCAAAGTAATCGCCAGTGTCATTAAATTGTGAATAGTGATGTGTAATACAAAGCGGTTCGCCATTGCCTTTAGTGAAAATTTCGAATGTGCCACGCTTTGTATTGATTATTTGTTGTTTCCACATAGTGTCACTACCTTTTCTCATTTGAGTTGGGCCAGTCCATTAGTAGATAAAAATATATCAGCGATTATTAGATTATATCGACCACAACTCGAAATATATCAGCGATTATCAAAATATATCGGCGCAACTCGAAATATATCAGCGCTTTTTAAAATATATCGACTTACCGACAGAAATCGACAATAAAGAAAAGGAGGCTATTCAAAAAGCGAGCCTCCTCTCTGTTTAATATAAAGATTTTGTCATATTATTCCGAATAATTTCGAGAGATTTCGCTACAGTTAATGCATTTTTTTCTTCGATTTCTGGTTTTCTAGGGATAGGTTGATACATGTTGTCTGGATCTTCCCATGTGAGGGGAAGTTCTGTTTCTGCTTGTCCTTTCCAAGCGTCAATCCATTCTGGAGGGAGATAACCTGAGATGTTTTGGATGTTGTTCATTTCGAGCCAAATGAGTGCCCAAGCTCTTGGTACGACGCGCCAGTGATCATAGCCACCACCGCCGACAGCAATCCAGCGACCGTCGCAATATTCATTAGCGATTTCACGAGCGAGCTTCGGTATTTCACGGTAAATGTTCATCGTTGCGCAAAGGTGTGTAAGTGGATCGTAATAATGTGCATCAGCACCATTTTGCGTTAAAATAATATCCGGTTTAAAGTATGCTGCCACTTCTTTTACAACTGTTCGATATGAATCTAAAAACGATGCGTCTTCTGTAAAAGCGTCGAGTGGAACGTTAAAAGAATAATTATATCCATTTCCTTGTCCACGTTCATTTACTGCGCCAGTTCCAGGAAATAAATAACGCCCAGTTTCGTGTAATGAGATGGTGCATACGTTAGGATCGTCGTAAAAAGACCATTGTACCCCGTCACCGTGATGAGCATCTGTATCAATATATAAAACGCGTAAACCGTATTTCTTCTGAATATATTTCATTGCGATAGAGCTATCGTTATAAATACAAAAGCCAGATGCTTTACCACGGAAGCCATGATGTAAGCCGCCGCCTAAATTGAGGGCGTGCTTTACTTTTCCGGAAATAACAGCATCGACAGCTGTTAATGTTCCACCAACGAGTAATGCACTTGCTTCATGCATATTTGGAAACATTGGTGTATCTTCTGTTCCAAGTCCATATGTCATCGCAATTGATTTTTCTAACTTACCTTCTCCAGCACGTTTTACCGCATTTATGTACTCCTCTGTATGAACGTAGGCAATCTCTTCATCTGTAGCCATCCGTGGCGCGATGACTTGAGAGGGAGAGATAAAACCGCTCTTTTGTAATAAATCATACGTGAGTGTGACGCGCAGTTGGTTAAAAGGATGATCAGGGCTAAAAGAATAGCCCCGAAAGTCATCCGAATAAATGAACGCGCTACTCATGCTTGCATCCCCATTATATTCGGCCATAAAACACGATAGCCTTCTGTTTCAAGTGCTTCAATCACCCTTAAAGGATTCATCGTTTGAATGCGGAAAACGAGTACTTTATCATTCTCATCTTTTGCTGGATAGACGAGAACGCTCACAATATTTATTTGTAAATCACTAAAAATAGCAACTACTTTTCCGAGAATACCAGGTTCATTTTTCACTTGAATTTCAATTTGTGAACTAGGCTGATGTGCTCCTGTTAATTTCACTAATGTGTGTAGCACTGTAGATTCGGAAATAATTCCTACTAACTTTCCAGCCTTTGTGACAGGGAGGCAGCCAATTTTATTTTCAAAAAATAAAGTAGCAATTTCCTCAACGAAATCGAGAGGGTGACAAGTCATAACAGGGTGTTTCATTATGAGTTCAAGTGGTTGCTTCAGCATATCGAGTGAAACTTGTTCATCAAGAATTGATGGACTTGCATCTCTTACATCTCGATCAGAAATAATGCCTACTACGTGATTATTTTGATCGACAATTGGAATGTGCCGAATACCTTTCGTACGTATCGTTCGGATTGCTGCTTCGATTGTGTCATCTGGATGTAGTGTTACTACATTTTGATTCATAATTTCTTCTACAATCATTCCAGTTGCCCCCTTTATTAATACATAAAACGATTGTGAAAACGTAGACGATCAAATGCTTGAATGGAATCTGTATCAACACGTTTACCGATGCGGACCATTAAACAGTTGGCAGGATGTGAACAAATTTCAGGATCATCTGTAGCCATCCATTGTAAACCACCAGCATTCATCATTTTTTCCATTACTTTTCGGTATTCCCAAACATTTAAGCCTGTTTGTTTTAAATCCCAGTGCCAATAATATTCAGTCGTTAATATAATGTAATCTTCCATATGATCGTCCATCATTGAAACTTCTAATAAATTTTTTCCGACAGAGCAACCGCGAAAGGCTGGGACAACTTCAATCGCCCCAAGCTCAATTAAGTTTTCAATCTTTCCTTCTGACCATCGCTCGAGCGGATCAGGATACAAGTATGTAACATATCCAACAATCGTTTGGTCATGTCTAGCAATAATGAGACGAGCTTCTGGTAACTTAGAAATTTCGACAATTGCTTTATATTGCTGCTCGGCAGGACGAAACGCAATTAAGTCTGGATGAAATTCATACATTTCAAGATTATGTGTAGAGACAGGACCTTCAATAATTAAAGTGCCTTTCGCTGTTTTTAAGTTTCTGGCATTATATATTTTTTTATGAATCAATTTATTGCTCACCACCTTGAGGGTTTGTGAATCTATTAATATCGTACTTTATAATATATGCGATGTGAATCGAATTTTGTCATTAAAAATTTGTCTAAAAATCAACAAAAATACTGAAAATTTTAAATAATGTCATTATAATAGATAATAGAATACATAGGAGGGGGATGTAAAGTATGAAAGTGGAAACGCTTCCTGTCATTAAAGGAGAAAATAATTTGCCGAATTATGAAGAGGCATACGCGAATTTTAACTGGGAAGAGGTTAATAAAAATTTTACTTGGAATGAAACAAGAAGAGTAAATATGGCGTATGAGGCAATTGATAAGCATGCGAAATCCGATCGAAAGAATAAAGTAGCACTTTATTATCAAGATGGATCGCGAAAAGAGAAATATACGTTTAAGGAAATGAAGGATTTTTCTAATAAAGCAGGAAATGTCCTGAAAAACTATGGCGATGTTGAGAAAGGCGATCGCGTTTTTATTTTTATGCCGCGTTCCCCAGAATTATATTTCGCACTTTTAGGTGCAGTGAAATTAGGGGCAATTGTTGGACCATTATTTGAAGCATTTATGGAAGGCGCAGTTCGCGATCGTTTAGAAGATAGCGAAGCGAAGGTGTTAATTACAACTCCTGAATTGTTAGAGCGCATACCATTAAATGATTTACCTGCTTTAAAAACAGTCTTCCTTGTTGGAGACAATGCAGAAGAAGGCGGTAAAACTGTAGCGTTCAATCCTTTATTTGAACAAGCTTCAAAAGAATTACATATCGAGTGGTTAGGCCGTGAAGACGGTTTAATTCTACATTACACATCTGGTTCTACTGGTAAGCCAAAAGGCGTCCTTCATGCGCAAAACGCAATGGTTCAGCACTATCAAACAGCGAAATGGGTATTAGATTTAAAAGAAGATGATGTATATTGGTGTACAGCTGACCCAGGCTGGGTAACTGGAACAGCTTACGGTATTTTTGCACCGTGGTTAGTGGGAGCATCAAATGTTATTTTAGGCGGGAGATTTAGTCCGGAAGCGTGGTATGAAGCACTGCAAGATTACGGTGTAACGGTTTGGTATAGCGCGCCAACAGCGTTCCGTATGTTAATGGGAGCTGGACAAGACGCAATTAAAAAATATGATTTATCACAAGTGCGTCACGTATTAAGTGTTGGTGAGCCATTAAATCCAGAAGTAATTCGCTGGGGTATGAGCGCATTTGGACTTCGTATTCATGATACGTGGTGGATGACAGAAACAGGTGGACAAGTTATTTGTAACTATCCTTGTATGGAAATCCGTCCAGGTTCAATGGGGAAACCAATTCCAGGTGTGAAAGCAGCGATTGTTGATAATGAAGGAAATGAAGTGCCTCCATACACAATGGGGAACTTAGCAATTGGTAAAGGTTGGCCATCTATGATGCGTGCGGTTTGGAATAACCCGCAAAAATATGATTCTTACTTTATGCCGGGAGATTGGTACGTATCAGGTGACTCTGCTTATATGGATGAAGACGGATACTTCTGGTTCCAAGGACGTATTGACGATGTAATTATGACGTCAGGTGAGCGCGTTGGTCCATTTGAAGTAGAAAGTAAATTAATCGAGCACGCTGCTGTTGCAGAAGCTGGTGTAATTGGTATTCCTGATCCAGTGCGCGGAGAAATCATTAAAGCATTTATCGCGCTTCGAGCAGGATACGAACCATCTGATGAATTAAAAGAAGAGATTCGTCAATTTGTAAAGAAAGGCCTAGCAGCTCATGCAGCGCCAAGACAAATTGAATTTAGAGATAAATTACCGAAAACGAGAAGTGGTAAAATTATGCGACGCGTATTAAAAGCGTGGGAGCTAAACTTACCAACAGGTGACTTATCAACGATGGAAGATTAAGAAGGAAGGGTCTGAACAAGTAATATGTTCAGACCTTTCTTTTTTTATGGTATCATAAACTTATACATACGAGTTAAAGGGGAGAAAGAAATGAAAACAGAAAAAGAAAAGATGATACTTGGGGAAATGTACATACCAGCTGATCCTGTTTTGATTCAAGAGAGGGAGCAAGCTCGTATATTAACGAGAAAATTAAATGAAACGCCAGAAGTACAATTAAAAGAGCGTAGCGAAATCGTAAAAGAACTATTCGGAACGACAGGAGATAACATTCATCTTGAATCTTCTTTTAGATGTGATTACGGTTATAACATTCACGTTGGTGAAAACTTTTACGCAAACTTTGATTGTACAATTTTAGACGTGTGTCCGGTGACAATCGGAGTGAACTGTATGTTAGCTCCAGGTGTTCACATTTATACAGCAACACACCCGCTTGACCCAGTAGAGCGTATAAGCGGATCAGAATATGGAAAAGCAGTTACAATTGGCGATAACGTATGGATTGGCGGAAGAGCTATCATTAATCCGGGCGTAACAATTGGAGACAATGCAGTCATCGCATCTGGCGCTGTTGTAACGAAAGATGTGCCAGGTAATGTAGTAGTTGGCGGGAATCCTGCAAGAATCATAAAAAAAATAAAATAATATTTGAACGAAGCGCCTTCCTCGTCTGTATACATTTATGAAAGAATAGATGAGGGAGGCTTTTTTATGTCTAATAAATTGATGCTGACTTTTGCTTTAATTGGAATTATAGTTGTGTTTTCTTGTGGTATGTTATTACCTATGCCAATTGGATTTAAAATTTCAATGATTACATTTGGGATTATTATGATTGTTATTTTTTCAATCCTTATTCCGTTGGATAAGAAGTATATTGTACGAAAAAATGGAAATAAAATTGATTTTACAAAAACAAAAATATATTTTCGTTGGAATGTATTTGATACAATTTCGGTCTGTCTTGCAGTGTATGCATGTATATGTGTGCTGGCGTTAAATATTTTAGTTTCAACCGGCCATACGATTCAAAACCCATATGTTCAATTTTTTACGAATCAGTCACAAGCATGGGTCATTGTCGCAAGTGTATATTTAATTTCCCGTATTTCATTAACGTTAAAAGGAATAAAGGAGATCAAAAAAAATGGCGCAGATTGGGATTGAGGAGGAGCTCATGCTTGCGTACCAAAATGGAGATAAGCAAGCTGGAGAAAAACTATATGTTTTAATCAAACCAGCGCTATATACATTTTTGTATCGATTTAATCGTGATGAACAACTGAGTATAGATCTCGTTCAAGATACGTTTTTGACTCTAGAGCGTAAGAAACATATGTATGAAACCCGAAAAGGAAAAATTAAAACGTATTTATTTCAAATCGGTTACCGTCTTATGATTAATAAATTAAATAGAAGAAAAAAGTGGCGTTCGCTCTTACCGTTTTTAGTACCAATGCAAGAGGTAGAGTTTTCCCACGAAGACCGGCTTACGGTAAGAGAAGCAATTTTGAAAGTTCCTGAAGAACAGCGAGCGGTCCTGATTCTTTCTTATTATCATGATATGCAGCAAAAAGAAATTGCAGAGGTACTAGATATTCCTGTTGGAACAGTGAAGTCGAGACTTCATAACGGGATAAAGAAATTGAAACAATTGCTGGAGGTGGATGAAATTGAGCGAAAATCCTTTTAAGAATGAATATAAATTAAAGCAGCATTTAGATAGCGATCATGTAGAAATACCGGATTTTCCAAAAACGGTAAGCCGCTTCGAGCGATTACTTGGATTTCTTGCTTCTCCAGCGAAAGATCCTGTGGAAGCGACGATTGGGAATAATTTATCGGTTGTGTTTCATGTGTCGTTATTAGTTGGTGTTCCAGTTATTTCTCTTATTACGATATTCCTTGCGACTTTATAAAGGATTGGTGGGGAAAGAACTAATACCTCTATTTGACACGCCTATATAAATGATGGTATAAAGAAAAGTATATGAATAATTGAGCGTGGAAAGGGAGAAGTAGTGATCATTTCCCTGTTTTAGAGAGCTGATGGTCGGTGGAAATCAGCACATAGATGATCGCGAATTACGCCCCTAGAGCATCTTTTTTCGATTGAGTTATATTCAAAAGGGAAAAGACGGTGCTAAGCCGTTATGTAAATAAGGTGGTAGGCTTTTTTTGTCTGCAACTAGGGTGGTAACGCGATGATCAAAATCGTCCCTTATTTAAAGGGGCGATTTTTTTATGTTTTCAACCTTCACGCCAGTAATGAACTTAAAGGAGAGTATGTAGGATATGGGTATTTTACAAGATCTTGAATTTCGCGGTCTAATTAACCAGCAAACAGATGCTGAGGGCCTTGAGCAATTATTAGAAAAAGAAAGCGTTAAATTATACTGTGGTTTCGATCCGACAGCGGATAGCTTACACATCGGTCATATGTTACCAGTATTAATGTTACGTCGTTTCCAATTAGCTGGTCACCAACCAATCGCACTTGTTGGCGGTGGTACTGGTATGATCGGTGACCCAAGTGGTAAAAAAGCAGAGCGTACATTAAATACGAAAGATACAGTTGCTTACTACACAGAAAGCATTAAAAACCAACTTTCAAACTTCTTAGAGTTCGAAAACGTGGACAACCCAGCAACGATGGCTAACAACTATGACTGGCTTGGTAACTTAGATGTAATTTCATTCTTACGCGATATCGGTAAAAACTTCGGTTTAAACTATATGTTAGCAAAAGATACAGTAGCATCTCGTTTAGATACTGGTATTTCATTCACTGAGTTTAGTTATATGATTTTACAATCATACGACTTCTTAAACTTATACCAAAACCATAATTGCCGTCTACAAATCGGTGGTAGTGACCAATGGGGTAACATTACAGCGGGTCTTGAATTAATCCGTAAATCAGAAGAAGATGCGAAAGCATTCGGTTTAACAATTCCGCTAGTTACAAAATCTGATGGTACGAAGTTTGGTAAAACAGAGGGCGGCGCAATTTGGTTAGACCCAGAGAAAACAACTCCTTACGAGTTCTACCAATTCTGGATCAATACAGATGACCGCGATGTAGTTAAATACTTAAAATACTTCACATTCTTATCTCATGAAGAAATTCTTGAGCTTGAGAAGCAAGTAACTGAAGCACCAGAAAAACGTGCAGCACAAAAATCATTAGGATCTGAAATGACAAAACTTGTTCACGGCGAAGAAGCGTTAGAGCAAGCAATTAAAATTTCAGCTGCATTATTCAGTGGCTCTGTAGCAGAACTTACTGCAAGCGAAATCGAGCAAGGATTCAAAGACGTACCATCTGTAGAACGTACTGCAGAAGATACAGTATTAATCGACTTACTTGTAGAAAGCAAAATTTCACCATCTAAACGTCAAGCACGTGAAGATGTAACGAACGGTGCAATCTACGTAAACGGTGAGCGTACACAAGCGTTAGACTACGTTGTAACAGAAAACGACCGCATCGAAGGTAAATTCACAATCATTCGCCGCGGTAAAAAGAAATATTTCTTAATTCGTTACTAATCAGAAACGAATGTAAAACAAATAGTACCCCGAATGGTAGGCTGAAAAGTCTATCGTTCGGGGTTTTTATGTATGCATTTAAATTGCCTCATGATTTCTTTTAAATAGAATATGAAGAATTAATACGAGCATGTAAAGTAAGCTAATTAGCATAATGACAAATGCCCCGGGATAAAATTTTGCCGCATATATAAAGAAATCGATTTGATAAATATCGTCATAATGTGAAACGTACCCTTTAAAATAATTCGTAAACTTAGCGCTATATTTCCATTCATCAGGATTATCTATTAAATTACTCCCTTGATACCAACTCATAAGTGCTGAAGTAATAAAAAGCATACAGGCACTACCCAATTGAACCATTTGATTTATTGTCAAAATGAAACAACCTCCTATTTAATGGTTATTATAGCGTGCATTCGTATTCCTGTAACCTTTTTGTTGTAATCTCCTTTTCGAGTTCATACGGAAATCACATGTAAGCGGTATGATAAATGTATAACAAATAGAAAGGAGTGGTAAAACAAAATGTCACTAGAAGCGCTCATTATTTTTTCTTTGCTAAACGCTGGTCAGCTTGCAGAGAGCACGAAGGTTGATGTACATAAAGAGCAGAAAGATGCTTATGTATATGTTCAAAAAGAGGAAAATAAATAATTTTAATATATAAATAAAAGCTACCAGAGAGAAAGTTTTAGTTTCTTTGGTAGCTTTTTCTATTGAGATATAATTTGGAAGTAATGAAAAAAGGAGTAGTCTGAAAACGAAATGATTATATGTTTAAGGGAATAAGTATAACAGCATGTAATGAAGATGGATTATAAAATTTTGCACAATAAACGGAGCCAGTATTAAAGAGAATCCAATCGTTGGAATGAATAAAAGAGAAGTAAGGACGATTATCCATAACTCATGAAAAAACTTCCTTGAAGTATCTTACTATACATACGACATTTATATAAATAAAAAAAGCCCAGGCCCCTTGATAAACAAGGTTCCTAAGGCTTTTAATAATACTCTTTGCAGAGTACCGAGATTAACGAGAGTAGAACTCTACGATTAATGCTTCGTTGATTTCAGCTGCTAACTCAGAACGCTCAGCGTGACGAGTGTAAGTAGCTTCTAACTTATCAGCATCGAAAGTTAAGTATTCTGGTACGAAGTTGTTAACTTCGATCGCTTCTTTAACAACAACAAGGCTGTTAGATTTTTCGCGAACGCTGATAGTTTGGTTAGGTTTAACGCGGTAAGATGGGATATCTACGCGAGCGCCATCAACCATGATGTGACCGTGGTTTACTAATTGGCGAGCTGCACGACGAGTGCGAGCTAAGCCCATACGGTAAACTAAGTTGTCAAGACGAGCTTCAAGAAGGATCATGAAGTTTTCGCCGTGCTTACCAGGCATTTTACCTGCTTGGTCAAATGTGCGACGGAATTGACGTTCAGTCATGCCGTACATGTGACGAAGTTTTTGTTTCTCTTGTAATTGTAAACCGTATTCTGAAAGTTTCTTACGTTGGTTAGGACCGTGAGGACCTGGTGCGTAAGGGCGTTTTTCTAATTCTTTTCCTGTGCCGCTTAGAGAGATTCCAAGACGACGAGACAGTTTCCATGCTGGACCTGTATAACGAGCCATAGTTGACTCCTCCTTTAAAAATGTTTTTATTTTCGTAAAATAAAAACAGACGTAATCGATATTTACGGGTATTTTGTTTTCATGTACCTTCGCTCCAGCAGCAGGGAGTTACGAGATACACCTCCGCAGAGGAACAAAATACAAACGATAAACTCACATTACAAGGCTGCCTTTTTATTTTACACAAACGCTATTATATCTTTTACTTACAGTTTCGTCAAGAGACTCCCTTTTTGTTTTATGCAGATAAATTTTGGAAATTAACAAGAAGGAATTTAAAACAATATAAAAGAAAAGATAGAAACACAAATAAAACGCTTACATAAAATGTAGTAAAGACGTTCATCAGATTTTTCCTGGTGGATATGTGCAAATAAAGACATAAGGGGGATGTTTTTATGAAAAAGAAACATATAGAGACAGCATTAATTCATCACGGATATGAATCAAATGAAAATAAAGGGAGTTTAACACCACCTTTATTTCAAACTTCTACATTTACGTTTGAGACAGCACAGCAAGGAGAAGCGAGTTTTGCGGGAGAAGATCCATCTTATATTTATTCAAGGCTTGGGAATCCAACTGTGAAATTATTTGAAGAACGTATGGCTGTTTTAGAAGGTGGAGAGGAAGCGCTGGCGTTCGGTTCAGGTATGGCAGCCATTTCAGCAACGTTAATCGGTTTTCTAAAGGCTGGAGATCATATTATTTGTTCAAATGGATTATATGGATGTACTTACGGTTTTTTAGAAGTATTAGAAGAGAAATTTATGATTACTCATTCGTTTTGTGATATGGAGACAGAGACTGATATTGAAAATAAAATTCGTCCAAATACAAAGCTCATTTTCGTTGAAACACCGATTAATCCAACGATGAAATTAATTGATTTAGAAAAGGTGATCGGGGTAGCGAAGCGAAATGACTTGCTTGTTATTGTCGATAATACGTTTTGTTCACCTTATTTACAAAGACCTCTTGAGCTTGGTTGTGACGCCGTCGTTCACAGTGCGACAAAATATATTGGTGGTCACGGGGATGTTGTAGCGGGTGTAACAATTTGTAGAACGAAAACGTTAGCTGACAAAATCCGTCCGATGCGAAAAGATATCGGAGGTATTATGGCACCGTTTGACGCGTGGTTATTGTTACGTGGATTAAAAACATTAGCAGTAAGAATGGATCGTCATTGTGATAATGCAGAAAAAATTGTATCGTTTTTGAAAAATCATGAAGCAGTAGAAGGTGTTTGGTATCCGGAGGGAGAACTAGCATCTCGGCAAATGAAACGAGGTGGGGGCGTTATTTCTTTTTCAATTAAAGGCGTGAAAGAGGAAACACAGTCGTTTATCAATGACCTGCATTTTATTACAATTGCCGTAAGTTTAGGTGATACAGAAACGTTAATTCAGCATCCGGCAACGATGACGCACGCTGCGATTCCAGCTGAGCTAAGACAAGAAATGGGTATTTACGATAATTTAATACGTTTATCTGTCGGTTTAGAATCATGGGAGGATATCGTTTCTGATTTAGAGCAGGCACTAAAGAAAATATCTACTGTTAGTAATCAATAAAAAAGAGTGAGCTATCGGTTTCGTACGTGATGTACTCAATCGATAACTCGCTCTTTTCTTTTTTAAATATGTTTTAGGAGTGTTTCCACAAACTTTTCTAAATAGCGCTGATCTACTTCATCAAAACGATTTTTTTCAGGGCTATCAATATCAAGTACACCAATGACAGTTCCTTCTTTCACGATCGGTACAACGATTTCTGAATTCGAAGCACTATCGCAAGCGATATGTCCTGGGAATTGGTGAACGTCTGCTACAAGCTGCGTCGTTTTTGTTTCAGCTGCAACGCCGCAAACGCCTCGTCCGAACGGAATACGCACGCAAGCGGGCATTCCTTGGAAAGGTCCAAGAACAAGCTGATTTCCTTCTGTTACATAAAAGCCAACCCAATTAACGTGATCTAAAAATTGATTTAATAGTGCGGACGCATTTGATAAGTTTGCGACTAAGTTCGGTTCGCCAGTTAATAATGCATCCAGTTGTTTAATTACTGTCTCGTATTGCTGCACGCGAGAACCTGCATAACTTTCTTTTGTAAACATGGAAACAACTCCCTTTTTATCGAGATGTGTAAAATATTAGCAAAATACGATGTATTTCACATGACTTTGTCGATAGAAAATTAAAGGAATTTGTCTTAAAAGTCAAGAAATTTAGACTATAGCTGTTCATTGAGAGGAAGTGAGCGCATGAAACAGACGAAACAAAAAGTAATTGATGCGGCAATATCGTTGTTTAATACGAAAGGTTATGATGGAACGTCGGTGCGAGAAATTGCAAAGCGAGCGGATGTGAATGTAGCGAATATTTCATATTATTTTGCTGGAAAGCAAGGGTTATTAGAACAGCTTATTACTGATTTTTTAGAAGGATATATTCACGTAATTGAAACGTCATTTGAACAGAGAGAATATTTATCGGCTAAAGATGTGATGGTGCAAATGGTGCGCGGGATTTTACGATATCAATTTGATAATAGAGAACTGACACGTTTTTTTTATAGAGAGCTTTCGCTTGATACGACATTAATTCGTGAAGTGATGACCGTTTATTTTTCTAGAGAAAGATATTATATAGAGCAAATCATTAAACAAGGACAAATGAATCAAGAATTTAAAAAGGTATCTTTTACAATGTTTATGACACAATTAAAAGGCATGATGAATATGCCGTTTTTATATCCACAATATATATCTGAGGTGCTACACTCATTTCCGTCTGAGACGTTTTTCTTAGAAATGTATACGAAGGAAATTGAGCAATGGATGGAACGAACATTATATAAAGCGAGTATGTATTATGAACTACCAAGAGCTGTTCATATGTGAAAAATCCCCACCTAACGAACTGAGGTGGGGATTTTTATATGTTGTTTTCTTTGCCATAAATTGTTGCATACTAGCGCAATAATTGTTAATGAACAGCTAATTGTATACCTAGAAATATGTGATGTAAGGAAAATGATTATGAATGTGTTTCAATGTATGGGCGCGAAACCAATAATTGCGGTTGAAACATCTTATGCAGAACCGATGATTGCGATGGTAGGAGCTGGACTTGGTATAACCTTGCTTCCGGAAACCGCTTTACAGTAACCCGTAATGCAAGGTAACGTACGTGCGATTTCTGTAGAACCACCACTAATGCGAAAGATTTATTTCGTCTCTCATATGAAAGAGAGCTCGTTATCCTGCATTAACTGCCCGTAAAAGCCTTACCTTTATTGCATTCGTTTGAGGACGGATAATGGAAAAAGTGGAATATTAAGAAATATTACAATCACATGTAAAGAAACATGAAATTTTAAAAAAAACTAGGTCAAAAACACGTCATTACATGGTATGATTAGAACATTGTTAGTTGTTAAATATAGGGGAATTCCCTTTTTATACATAATGCCTTCCATTTCATAAACGGAACGGACAAAAAAAGAGATATAACTAGGAGGCTTTTTTGCATGGATTCTATCCTGACGATCGTTATCATTGTAGTAAGCTCTATTCTAGTGCTGCTCATGATAGAGCTTGTGATAAGAAATCGTTCATATAAAGATATTGAAGCACTGGAGCAGTGGAAGCAAGAGATAAAAGATAAACCTGTGGCAGATGAACTAAAGCGGGTAAAAGATTTAAATATGACAGGTCAAACAGAAGAGCTGTTTGGTAAATGGCGTGAAGAGTGGGATGAAATTGTATCAACAACTCTTCCGAAAGCTGAAAAAGATTTAGGGCAAGCGCGAAAATTCGCCTCGCAATTCTCCTTCCGCAAAGCAAAGCATGCGATGAAAGAATCCATAAGTGGTCTAGATGACGCTGATAATCGTATTACAGACATTTTAAATGAATTACAGCAACTGTTAGAAAGCCATGAGAAAAATAGCGCGGAAATTGAAGGGTTACGTGATACATATCGTAGTATGAAAAAGAGCGTTCTTGCTCATCGACACATGTATGGAGCAGCTGAGCAAAAAATTGAAGAGATGTTAGATGTTGAATCCGAGAAGTTCAAAACTTTTGAAGAGGCAACAGATAATGGTGATTATTTAAAAGCGAGAGAAATTGTTATTAGTTTAGAAGAAGGTTTAGCAAGTTTAGAAATCGTTATTCATCAAATTCCGGATTTATTGGTAGAGTGTCAAGCGACATTACCAGTTCAGCTGGAAGATTTATTACAAGGTCATGATGATATGATAAGACAAGGCTATGTATTAGAGTATTTGGAAATCCCTAAAGAAGTCCGCGATATGACGACACAACTACACACATGTTTAATGGATATACAGGAACTTCATATAACAGAAGCTGCAGAAAAAGTAGAGAACTTAAAAACTCGTTTAGACAGTTTTTATGATCAACTTGAACAAGAAGTGCATGCGAAACATTATGTGGAGCAAAAAACACTGTCTGTTTATGAAGATTTAGAAGAAATTCGTACAGAAACAATTGAAACGAAAATAGAAACACAACTTGTGAAACAAAGTTATCAATTACAAGACAAAGATATTGAGTCACAAAAAGTAATTGAAAAGCAAATGCATATTTTAATGAAACGTTTTGAAGTGTTACAAATACGCGTTGCTGAACAAGATATTGCATTCTCTATCATTCGTGAGGAACTAGAAGAGGTTTATGAGCAATGTGAAACTTTAAAAGTACTTCATGCAGAATATAAAGAAATGCTGCAAACGATGCGCAAAGAAGAATTTGAAGCACGTGAGAAGTTACAAGAAATGCGAAATACAATTTTTGAGACGAAACGTTTTATGCAAAAGTCGAATTTACCAGGTCTTCCAGAGAGTATTATGGAAGATTTACAAAAAGGGCAAATGGCGATGCAAGCTGTATATGAGCAATTAGAAGTAAAGCCGTTAAATATGAATACTGTAAATAGCAGTTTAGAAGAAGCGTACACAGTTGTGAATGGTGTATCTGAAATGACAGAAGAATTAATTGGACAAGCTTATTTAGTTGAAAAACTAATTCAATACGGTAACCGATACCGCAGTCATGATGAGAATCTTGCAGAAAGCTTAAATTATGCGGAGAAATTATTCCGTGAATATCAATACGATGCAGCTTTAGAACAAGCGGCTTCTATATTAGAGCAACTTGAACCTGGTGTTGTTCAAAAAATAGCTGAATATGTAGACAATGAGCAAACCCTTTAATAAAGGGTTTGTTTTTTTGTGTAATTTTGAAGTCGATGTTGCTATAATGAATAGCGGAATACAGTAAGGTTGTTCGTTTCAAAATAAAGTGAAACCATAAGTGATGGGGTTTCATCCACCACTGATTATTAATCTTCACCACTCAGTATGCCTGCAAATGGCCGGGGGAAATGTACACTTTTATATAAAAACGGAACCTTTGAGTAGTCTTAGCGTAATTACACGTATTTGTGATATGATTATATGATGTGATAGCGCTGAAAGGGGAAGAACGATGATCTATTTTGATAATAGTGCGACGACGAAGCCATATCCAGAAGCGCTTCAATCGTACGTAACGGTTGCAGGGAAATATTTTGGTAATCCTTCTTCTATTCATTCGCTTGGAGGAGAGGCAGAGCGTCTATTAACACAATCGAGAACGATTGCGGCACAGCTCCTTCACGTTAAACCTGCTGAAATTATTTTCACATCAGGTGGAACGGAAGGGAATAACCTTGCGATTAAAGGGATAGCGATGAGGAATCGTTCGCGCGGCAAACATATCATTACAACAAATATTGAACACGCGTCTGTGTTTGAAGCATATAAACAATTAGAAGATCTCGGTTTTGATGTAACGTATTTACCGGTTAACGAGCACGGTGTTGTATCGGTAGAAGATGTAAAACGAGCACTTCGTGAAGATACGATTCTTGTGTCAATTATTCACGTGAACAACGAGACTGGAGCGATTCAGCCCGTTGCTGAAATTGGAACATTATTAACGAACTATCCGAAAATAAGATTCCACGTGGACCATGTACAAGGGATAGGAAAAGTACCACTTGATTTATACGCTTCTCATATTGACCTTTGTTCAATATCTGGACATAAATTTCATAGCGTAAAGGGGACAGGTCTTCTTTACGTACGTGATGGTGTAAGATTAGATCCAATCTTATCAGGTGGTCAACAAGAGCTCAAGTATCGTTCAGGTACAGAAAATTTACCTGGTATTGTAGCGATGGTGAAAGCACTTCGTATGACGATGGAACAAGTGAAAGAAAAGATAGTTCATTTGCAAAATTTACAAACAGAGCTGGTCCGTTTCTTTAAAGAGATGGAAACTGTAACGATTAATACATCACTTGAATATGCGGCACCGCACATTTTAAATGTATCATTTGTCGGTTTAAAACCAGAAGTAGTCGTTCATGCTTTAGAAGAGCATGGTGTATATGTATCGACGAAGTCTGCTTGTTCTTCAAAAGCAAATGAAGTGAGCAGAGTACTAGTGGCAATGGGAGTACCGCACGCCGCAGCTACAAGTGCGATTCGCATTAGTCTAGCACCAGACAACACGATGGAAGAAGTAAAACAATTTGAAGGTATTGTTAAAGAGACGATGCCAAAATTATATGAAGTGATGAGGTAAAGAAATATGATGACATATGAATATATTTTAGTTCGTTATGGAGAAATGACGACAAAAGGAAAGAACCGTTCTAAGTTTGTAAGTACGTTAAAAGATAATGTGAAATTCAAATTAAAAAAATTCCCAAACATTAAAATTGATGCAACACATGATCGTATGTACATTCAGTTAAATGGTGAAGACCATGAAGCAATTTCTGAAAGATTGAAAGATGTATTTGGTATTCATAAGTTTAACTTAGCAATGAAAGTACCATCAGAATTAGAAGATATTAAAAAAGGTGCATTAGCAGCTTTCTTACAAGTAAAAGGTGATGTGAAAACATTTAAAATTACAGTGCACCGCTCTGATAAGCGCTTCCCAATGAAGACGATGGAGTTACTTCCAGAAATCGGTGGGCACATTTTAGAAAATACAGAGGATATCACAGTAGATGTTCATAATCCAGATGTGAATGTACGTATAGAAATTCGCAGTGGTTACAGCTATATTATGTGTGGTGAGCACATGGGAGCTGGCGGTTTACCAGTTGGCGTTGGCGGAAAAGTAATGGTACTTCTTTCTGGTGGTATCGATAGCCCGGTAGCAACGTACTTAACGATGAAACGCGGCGTATCTGTGGAAGCAGTTCACTTCCATAGTCCACCTTTCACAAGCGAGCGCGCGAAACAAAAAGTAATCGATTTAGCACAAGAGTTAACGCAATACTGTAAACGTGTAACACTTCATCTTGTTCCATTTACTGAAGTGCAAAAAACGATTAATAAAGAAATTCCATCTAGCTATTCTATGACAGTTATGCGTCGTATGATGATGCGTATTACAGAGCGTATTGCAGAGGAGCGTAATGCACTTGCAATTACGACTGGTGAAAGTCTTGGACAAGTAGCGAGCCAAACGTTAGATAGTATGCATACGATTAACGAAGTGACAAACTATCCTGTTATTCGCCCGCTTATTACGATGGATAAATTAGAAATTATTAAAATTGCAAAAGAAATTGGAACGTATGATATTTCACTTCGTCCATATGAAGACTGCTGTACAGTGTTTACACCAGCAAGTCCATCGACGAAACCGAAGCGTGAGAAAGCAAATCGTTTTGAAGCGAAGTACGATTTCGCGCCGTTAATTGAAGAGGCTGTAGCGAACAAAGAAACAATGGTATTACAAACAGTAGAAGTAGTGGCTGAAGAAGAAAAATTCGAAGAACTTTTCTAAACCCATAAATTACCACATTCAAATGTGCATGAAGTCATGTTGTTTATCACACTCTATACTCACAAGGAGGTGATACAACATGGCAAGCACAAATAAATTAGCAGTATCTGGTGCTCAAGCAGCATTAGATCAAATGAAATACGAAATCGCTCAAGAGTTTGGTGTTCAACTTGGAGCTGATGCAACATCTCGCGCTAACGGATCTGTTGGTGGCGAAATTACTAAACGTCTAGTTTCACTAGCTGAGCAACAATTAGGCGGTTACCAAAAATAATCCCATATACGATGGCTTAGAAAGAGCGGGTTCTCCCGCTCTTTCTTTTTGTCGTTTTCGTCGTTATTTGCCGATGAATCGTTATGTTAAAAACATCGTCGCTATACATTCATACATCAATTCGACATAAATATAAAAAAATTGTCAAAAGAAGAGGGTTCAAAATTTACTGAAAATTCTTTATTATATAAGGGAGGCATAGAAATAAAGGAGGATGTTATATGAAGAGAGAGGAATTGTTAGCGCCGCCGTCTTATAATTTAGTTTCGGAAATAGAGAAATATACGAGTGATAAAGAGAAGCTTGCTTTAATTTGGCAAGATGATAAAGGGAATAGACGAGAGATTACATATTTTGAATTAATGCAAGGTGCGAATAGAATTGGAAACGCTTTTATAAAAAGTGGCTTACAAAAAGGGGACAAGCTCCTTATTATGATGCCGCGCTTAATTGAAGCTTACATGACGTATATTGCTGCGATTAAAGCAGGATTTGTCGTTATTCCAAGCTCAGAAATGTTGCGTAAAAAAGATATCGAGTATCGTATTGGGCACGGAGAAGTAAAGGCTATCGTAAGTTACGAACCGTATATTGGACAATTTGACGGCGTAGAAGCGGTGGAATCTCTTCAAAAATTCGTCCTGAGCGAGCGATCAGTAGATGGATGGACGAATTTAAAAACAGCATTAGAAACGGAAAGTGATACGTTAGAAATGGCGAAGACGGATAAAGAAGATATGGTCTTTTTATCTTATACGTCAGGGACGACAGGGAATCCAAAAGGAGTTGTTCATACGCATGCCTGGGCATACGCTCATTTACGTACAAGCGCCCCGAACTGGCTCGGAATCGAAGAAGAAGATGTTGTATGGGCAACGGCTAGTCCAGGTTGGCAAAAATGGATTTGGAGCCCGTTTGTAGCGACTCTCGGTTCAGGTGCAACAGGATTTGTATATAACGGCAAATTTGAACCAAAAACATATTTAAATTTATTAGGTGATAATAAGGTGAATGTACTTTGTTGTACACCGACTGAGTATAGATTAATGGCAAAGGTAGAAAACTTAAGTGAGTACAATTTAGAAGCGTTACATAGCGCTGTATCGGCAGGTGAGCCGTTAAACAGGGAAGTCATTGAAACGTTCCAAAGGTATTTCGATATTACAGTAAGAGACGGCTATGGGCAAACGGAAAACACATTACTCGTTGGGATAATGAAAGGGATGGACATTAGACCAGGATCAATGGGAAAACCGACGCCAGGCAACCATGTTGATATCGTAAATGAAGAAGGAACTCCTGTACAGGTAGGAGAAGTTGGTGATATTGCAGTTCACATTGAAACACCAGCACTCTTTAAACAATATTATAAAGACGATGAGCGCACAGCGATGCAATTCCGCGGTGATTATTATATTACCGGTGATAAAGCGAAAAAAGATGAAGAAGGCTATTTCTGGTTTGAAGGGCGCGGTGATGATATTATTATTAGCTCTGGCTATACAATCGGCCCGTTTGAAGTAGAAGATGCGCTTGTAAAACATCCTTACGTAAGAGAATGTGCGGTTGTTGCAAGCCCTGATGAAATTCGTGGAAGTGTCGTGAAGGCATTTATCGTATTAAGAGAGAATATAGACAAGAACGAAAAAACATTAATTCCAGTGCTCCAACAACACGTCAAAGAATTGACTGCACCATATAAATACCCTCGCAAAATTGAATTTGTAGATGAACTACCAAAAACGATTTCCGGAAAAATTCGCCGTATTGAACTTAGAAAACAAGAAATGGAGCTTCCTTCAAAATAATTTTGAAAATAGGGAAGTAAATAGTTGAATGAAATGTAAAACGATGATATTATAAAAACGAACATAAGTTCGATTTTATAAATTTAAAAAAGAGGTGTCCGTATGATTTTAGGTATTAATCCGTACTTAGTTTTAGATGGTAGTGGGCAAGAAGCTGTACAGTTTTACAAAGAGGCGTTAGACGCAAAAGTAGAAGTAATGCAAACTTTTGGTGACATGCCTGAAAATCCAGAATACCCAATTCCAGCTGAAGCGAAAGAGCGCGTTTTACATGCTACTTTAAAAGTTGGTAATACGGACCTTATGATTTCTGATACATTCCCAGGTCAAGGGCATGCAATCGGATCTCAAGTAACAATCGCAATTCAAATTAATAATGCAGAAAAAGCGAAAGAAGTATTTGATAAGTTACAAGAAGGTGGAGAAGTTATTATGCCACTTCAAGAAACGTTCTGGAGCCCAGCATACGGACAATTAAAAGATAAATTTAGCATTGAATGGCAAATTACAACGAACCCTACTGAACAAAATTAATTTTTGGAAAAGTACCATTTTTAATCGAAATGGTGCTTTTTTTATACGTACTAATTTCGTAGACTAAAGGAAAAAGGGGATGGGCATATGGGAGAAATTTGGTATGGCGGCACCATTTACACAATGCGAGAAGAGAATGAAAAAGTAGAAGCCGTTTACGTCGAAGATGGCGTCATTGTTGATGTGGGGAATAAAGAAGCGTTAGAGAACCGATATTCTGCGGTGAAGTTGTACGATTTAAAAGGGAAAACGATGATTCCAGGTCTTGTTGATAGCCATATGCATCTTATTGGGCATGGGGAGAGGTTACTTCGTCTAGATTTATCAAATTGTACATCTTATAAAGAAGTGCTTACTCTTGTTCAGAAGCGCGTAGAAGAAGCGCCAAAAGAATCTTGGATTATCGGAGAAGGATGGAATGAAAATAATTTTACAGATACAAAACAAGTTCATGTACGTGATTTAGATGAAATCTCTAAAGAACATCCGATTTTATTAAAGCGTGTTTGTCGTCACGTGACATGGGTGAATTCATACATATTGCAAGAAGCGAATATAAAAGAAGCGACGCAAGATCCAAAGGGCGGGAAAATTGGCCGTGATGCGTCAAATAATTTAACAGGACTTTTATATGAGCAAGGACAAGAGTTAATTAAACATGTTCAGCCCGAAATAGATGGAGTGTATTTGCAAAGTGCTCTGCAAACAGCGATTTCAGACTGCTGGCAATACGGACTCGTTGGCGGACATACGGAAGACTTAAATTATTATGGCGGCTTTCAAAAAACGTACAATGCGTTTTCACACGTTATAAAAGAAATGCGGTTTAAAGCGCATTTACTCGTTCACCATGAAGTAGCGAATGAACGAAAAGAATATGAAAATGAGCACTATATTGAATTTGGTGCGATGAAAATTTTTTCTGACGGCTCTTTTGGCGGAAGAACAGCTTTATTAAGTGAACCGTATGAAGATGCGAAGGAAACAAATGGAGTTGCCATTTTCTCACGTGAAGAGCTTGCAGGTTTAGTGAAAAAAGCACGAGATTTACATATGCCAGTTGCGATTCATACAATTGGTGATTTATCGCTTGAATATGTCATTGATGCGCTTGAATTACATCCACCAGCAGAAGGATTACGTGACCGTATTATTCATTGTCAGCTAGCTCGTGAAGAGTTGATTGAAAGAATGAAACACTTGCCAGCTATTATTGATATTCAACCAGTCTTTGTTTCATCGGATTTTCCATCAGTGATTGAAAAACTAGGAGACCATCGTCTTCGTTATGCGTATGCTTGGAAGACGTTACTGGACGCAGGATTACACTGTAATGGAGGCTCTGATGCTCCAATTGAACAAGTGAATCCGTTTTTAGGTATATATAGTGCTGTTACACGTAGAAGTTTTATTGATGGTGTATGTTATATCCCAGAAGAAAGATTAACGGTGTATGAGGCTGTTTCTTTATTTACAACAGGAAGTGCGTATGCAATTGGAAAAGAAGGAAAGCGAGGACAAATTACAAAAGGATATGAAGCAGACTTTACGATATTAGACCGCAATGTTTTTGAAATTGAGGCGGAAGAAATAAAAGAAGTACAGGCAGAAATGACCGTCATTGATGGGAAGATTGTTTATAGAAAAGACGTGTGAAAATATATCAGCGATTATTGAAATATATCGACCATAACTTGAAATATATCAGCGATTATTAAAATATATCGACTTACCGACAAAAGCTGACAATAATGGCGACTGCATAGTAAGAGATGGCTACCCACACCAATCGGGGGAAATAAAAGACCGCAGAATTATGGAATCCCATAATTCTGCGGTTATTTTAATACTATAAAAACGTTCTCTGTACTTTTTCCCAGAAAGAGTTGTTTTTTAATTTAACAGTTTTAATTTGTTTATCGCTTAAACGAACAACGGCTTTCTCCACTTGCTTAATGCTAAGTGCTTCGTTATCCATGCCGATAACAGGATAATCATTACCATCTGGTTTAAGTGTTAAAGTTAACGTGCGCTCGTGATTTAAAAGAAACGGTGATCCGAGTGTACGGTATGTGTTGTTATTTAAAGATGCTAGTTCGCTTACTTGGAAACATGGGATAAGTGGATCGACAACTGCACCATGTAATGATTTATTGTAAGCGGTACTTCCTGTTGGTGTGGAGATAACTAATCCATCACCTCTAAAGGTTTCGAAATGTAAATTGTCGACGTGTACATCTACGACAAATGTTTTAATGATACTAGAGCGTAATGTGAATTCATTTAAACAATGGAAAGATGTACCGTGATCTACATCTACTTTAATTGTTGGATATTTTCGCACTTCAATTTCGTTTTTTGTAATTTCTTGAAGGGCTGTATCAACGTGATCGATGTGGAAATCGCAGTAGAAAGAAATTTCATCTTTCGTAGAAATACCTGCGTATAAGCAATCTTCTCTAAAGCCAGTTTTACGAACGGCTTGTAAGAAAGTTCCATCATCTCCAACGCTGACGATAGCGTTTGCATTTTTTGGATGATCTAATATGGTAAATCCATTCTCCTCTAAAATACGATATACTGGTTTCATTTTTTCAACGAGCGTTACTTTGTCATCACCATAAAAGAAAAATAAATTGCGACGATTTGCCATTATGTATCCCTCCACTGCAGTTAAATTTTCTAGTCTTAGTGCTACATATCGTCAGAGTATGTTTCTGGATGATATGTTCAAATAGTATATTTCGATATAAATTGTCAAAATTCCTTTTTATTTTTAGAAAAATTTTTATATTCAATTTTATCAAAGTCTGTTTAATGATGAATAAACTTGTCGATAATGGGTATGGAGTGAAAGGATGGTACGAATGAAGTGGCTCGTAATTGGAATGATAATTCTTCTACTTTTTATTTTGCTTATACTATTATCGAAAATATCGCTTAAGGTGACGTTTTTATATTCAGAAATGGAAAAACAATGTTTATTTCAAGTGAAAATATGGATGATTCGATATACGTTTGATGTATTGGAAAGAATTGAAAAACAGCAGAAGAAGACAGGAAAAAAAATTAAAAAAGCTGAAGAGGACGGCGGAATAGATAATAAAATTATGGCACAACTCGATAGTATAGGGGAACTGATAAAAAAGCTTCAAGACGTTCATACTATTGTTAAAGATTTTCTCAAAAGAGTGAAAATCAATGGTTGGAAATGGCATACGCAAATTGGAGCAGGCGACGCGGCTAGTACTGGAATTGTCACTGGATATGCATGGGGGACAAAAGGAATGGCTGCTGGAGTTGTAGGACAATATATGCATATTGTCGACATACCAGAATTTGAAATTACTCCTGTTTTTCAAGGAAAGGGATTTGCATCAAGATGCGAGTTAACAGCATCTTTTCGTATATTACGTACTGTAAAAACAGCGATAAAATTACTCATGTTTATGAGAAAGCAAAGATCTGGTATGACAGAAAAATCTGTTCAAGCATAGGGGGGATATAGAATGGACCATCCAATTCAAGGTTTAATGACAACCGCAATGCAGCATTTGAAACAAATGACTGATGTAAATACAATTGTTGGTGACCCAATTAAAGCGGCAGATGGAAGTGTAATTCTTACAGTTTCGAAAGTCAGTTTTGGATTTGCTGCTGGTGGAAGTGAATTTGGTAAAGTAGAACATTCAGGCCGTCATCCATTTGGTGGGGGAAGTGGTGGAGGAGTTTCTATTAATCCTGTTGCCTTTCTTGTTATAAATGGAGAAGGTGTGAAAGTATTACACTTAGATAAGCAAACACACGTCATCGATAAAATAATTGAATTAGCGCCACAAGCTGTTGATAAAGTGAAAGAAATGATGGATAAACGAAAAGAAGATGATCCTGAATTTCAAATTTAACGAATAAAGAAGCTGATCAGTGGATTAGCTTCTTTAATTTTTTTGTAAATAAAGCGATTTTATTTGCATTATCGATAGGGACAAACTATCATTTACATTGTACATATTTTGTTTAAAATAAGGGAGGATTTTTAAGTGGCAAATGTAACTTTTAAAGGTAACCCAATGACTTTAGTTGGAACAGAAGTTAAAGTTGGCGATCAAGCGCCTAACTTCCAAGTATTAGCAAATGACTTATCTCCAGTAAGTTTAGAAACATACAAAGGTGAAGTGAAATTAATTAGTGTTGTACCTTCAATCGACACAGGTGTATGTGATGCACAAACTCGTCGTTTTAACGAAGATGCAGCAGGTATTGAAAACGCGAAAGTATTAACAATTAGCGCTGATTTACCATTCGCTCAAAAACGCTGGTGTGCAGCAAACGGTTTAGAAAATGTTGTGACACTTTCTGATCACCGTGACCTTTCATTCGGTGAAGCTTACGGCTTAGTAATGAAAGAACTTCGTTTACTTGCTCGTGCAGTATTCGTAGTAGATAGCAATGACAAAGTAGTTTACGCAGAATACGTAGGCGAAGGTACAAGCCATCCAAACTATGAAGCAGCATTAGAAGCAGCTAAATCTGCGAAGTAATGTAAATGAAGACGACCTCTCATTAAAGTTTTACTTTAGAAGAGGTCGTCTTTTCTCATGTATTGTTAACCGAACCAATATATGAGAAAAGACGTTACATCATAAACAACTTGAAGGGGAGCTCTTTGCAAGAGGTCGCTTTTTCTTTTGGGAAAAATTTAGATTATGGTATGATATAAGTTATGTGTAAAAGAGAGAAGGAGGAATGTACGTGAGTCAGGCAGTAGAAACATTATTTTCTATTTTTGATTCTTCTACGGTAGTTTTACGTAAAGAATTAGATGTAACATATTTAGAGGCGCTTGTAGAAACAGGTGATAACTTGTTTGAAGGAGCGATTTTACAAGAGGAATTATCCGAATCAACAATTGAAAGGTTGAATCGTGAATATAGTACGTTTAATGAAGAAACATATAAAGGGGAAGAAATTCGTAAAGCATTTCAGCTAGCCATTTTAAAAGGAATGAAAGAGGGCGTACAAGCGAATCACGAAATGACGCCAGATGCAGTTGGAATGTTCATGAGCTACTTATTCCATAAATTTATGCAAGGTCAAAAAGAAATTACTGTTTTGGACCCTGCAATTGGAACTGGTAACTTAATGACTACATTGTTTAATAGCGCCAAAGAAGAACTAACAATGAGTGGATTTGGTGTAGAAGTGGATGAGGTGTTAATTAAACTTGCTTTAGTAAATGCAAATTTACAAAAGCATGCAATCGAATTCTTCCACCAAGATGGACTAGCACCACTTTATATTGATCCAGTTGATGCAGTCGTTTCAGATTTACCAATTGGTTATTATCCAAATGAAATTGTTGCAAGTGAATATACATTAAAAGCAAATGAAGGAATGTCATATGCACATCACTTATTTATTGAACAAAGTGTGAAACATACGAAAGAAGGCGGGTATTTATTCTTCTTAGTACCAAACTTCATTTTTGAAAGTGATCAAGCGCCAAAGCTACATGCATTCATTAAAGAGACATGTTTTATTCAAGGATTATTACAGCTTCCTGTTTCCATGTTTAAAAACGAGAAAAATGCAAAAAGTATATTTGTTCTCCAAAAGAAAGGCCAAGGTGTAACAATGCCGAAACAGGCACTACTAGTGGAATTACCTAAATTCTCTAACATGAAGGCTATGGAGAACATTATGGATCAATTGAATACTTGGTTTGCAACACATAAATAATACGATATATATGTAACAGGGTTAGTAATTAATGTAGTACAGTTTTATAGGATATGTAATGTTTTTTAATATATACAAGATTTAACTGAATTTTTTTGAAATCTGTAATATATTTTTTTTCTTGGTGTTACAATTTTTTCACTTGAAATATATGTCGGACGATGTTTAAATTAAAATCGTGAGTATAAAATTTACTAATGATGAAACGTTTTCATAATGAGTGAATTTAATTAGATAAAATCGAGCGGTTTGTGGAATGATCCACACAACTACCAAGAGAAAAAGGGGCGAAAGACTAGATGTCAAAAATCATCGCGATTAACGCAGGAAGCTCTTCGTTAAAGTTCCAATTATTTGAAATGCCAAGTGAAACAGTATTAACAAAAGGTTTAGTAGAACGTATCGGTTTAGAAGATAGTATCTTCACAATTACTGTAAATGGCGAAAAACAAAAAGAAATTACAAACATCCCAGATCATGCAGTAGCAGTTAACATGCTTCTTAAGAAATTAACTGAAAACGGAATCGTAAAATCTCTTGATGAGATTGGCGGTATCGGTCACCGTGTTGTACACGGCGGCGAAAAATTTGCTGATTCTGTTTTAATTGATGCTGAAGTGTTAGCTGATATCGAAGAATTAAGCGATTTAGCACCACTTCACAACCCAGCAAACCTTGTTGGTATTAAAGCATTCCAAGAAGTACTACCAAACGTACCAGCAGTAGCAGTATTCGATACAGCATTCCACCAAACAATGCCGGAATCTGCATTCCTATACAGCTTACCATATGAGTACTATGAGAAATTTGGCATCCGTAAATACGGTTTCCACGGAACTTCTCATAAATATGTAACTGAGCGTGCGGCTGAATTATTAGGTCGTCCAATTGAAAGCTTAAGCCTACTTTCTTGTCACTTAGGTAACGGTGCAAGTATCGCAGCAGTAGAAGGCGGTAAGTCTATCGATACTTCTATGGGCTTCACTCCACTTGCTGGTGTAACAATGGGTACACGTTCTGGTAACATTGACCCTGCGTTAATTCCATACATCATGGAAAAAACAGGCCAAACTGTAGAAGAAGTAGTTAGCGTATTAAACAAGAAGAGTGGTATGTTAGGTCTTACTGGTTACTCTAGTGACCTACGTGACATCATTGCGAAAGAAGAAGAAGGCGACCACCGTGCGAAAGTAGCACTTGACGTGTTCGTGAGCCGTATCCATAAATACATCGGTTCTTACACAGCTCGTATGAAAGGCGTTGACGCTATCATCTTTACAGCTGGTGTAGGTGAAAACAGTGCAATTATTCGTGAGCGCGTATTAGAAGGCCTTGAGTACATGGGCGTATACTTCGACGTAAAACGCAATAACGTATTCGGTGAAGAAGCATTCATTAGCTTCCCACACTCTCCAGTAAAAATTATCGTAATTCCAACTGACGAAGAAGTTATGATTGCTCGTGACGTATTACGTCTTGGAGATATTGGTTAATATACTATATAAAAAAAGACGAGATCCTATAGGATTTCGTCTTTTTTCTTTTGGATATAGTTTAAAATTCCATCTGGATATAGCACTTTTCCCTTCTGAATGAAAGCTGTAATGGGAATCCATTTCGCATACGATACGGTTTGCTCATCTTGTATATTCATTTTTTCCATTTCATATAGTGATGTGTCTAATAAGCGTAAAGAATATAGCTGAATGATTTCATGACCAATTTCTCCATCAAGATGAAAGATATTTTCTAAGCAGCCTAAATAATTGGTGATTTCCACTTCTGTGTGAAGCTCTTCTTGAAATTCGCGAATAACAGTATGTGCTGATTTTTCACCAAGTTCAATTGATCCGCCAAGAGGTCGGTAATATGTTTCATCGCCTGTATGATATTCTTGTACGAGAAGGCGACCGTGATGTATAGCAATGCCAAAAGCTTTTGCACGTGGATACATATATAATCACTCCTTATTTATTTTGTATAAGGATGATTATAAGGCAGGGTGTGATAAAAGGTGACCTGTATTTAAGCGTTTGGCCGAATCGTGATTCCATCAAATAAGTCATTCCAAAATGCTTCATTGTACTGATATACATCCATAATAGGGCATTTTATAACACAAATGTTTTGTAATCCCCAATCTTCTTGGGCGATAGTTGGTACATCTTCAGGGATGAGTAATAGGACAGAGAATGTATGTTTAACTATTTGAGATAAAATTTGTTCCAAGGAACGTGCTTCTTCGTATGTTCCTCCCGTCCGAATAAACAATGTGGATTCTGCCGTTTCGATTGTAGTTAGAAAGCGATTAATTCGATGCTCATAGTTTAACTTAATTTCTGTATAAGAAGGCCAGGATGTTGGTGTGTTTACATCTGTTTTAAAGTCGTGACAGGAGTCGATTTCATATAGGCTGTCACGTAGTCTTAATTTCGCATCATCATCCCAAAATGAGATGAAGGATAAGTTTTCGAACTGTAAAAAACGGTCAAATCGATTTTGTAATAATAAATTCACTTTTTCTAATGAAGGGCTTAGCATAAAATCGATAACACCAAAAAATGGTGATAATTCGAATTGATATAAAGCCCAAGCAGGCCAGCAGTTTTGTCCTAAGCTGAATACTGCATTATATTCTTTTTTTATATTGGATAGATTCATGTGATTCATCTCGTCCTTTTTGCTAATATTTTATGTCACTAAAAAATGGTATGTGAATAAAGATAGACAAGCATATTTGTAAAGAACAAGCGGAAATATGTTACAATAGAAAAAAATCGAACGAGGTGGTTGTTGCGATGCGATCGAAGCGAGAACAAGCCATTTTAGACAATATAAAAGAATGGGAATCGCAATTAGTTGAGCAAGAAGCGACCGATTTTCAAAAAATGTTTGATAAATGGGTACATACTACAATTGCGAAATTGCCTGAGAAAAAACGAAAAGATTTCTTTACGAAAGCAGATGGATGGCTCTTTCATTTGCATGCACTTATTCAAAGTTCACAATCACAGTTAGATGCACGTAATCGCATTTTAGGAACATCGAGATTATTTGATGAATCAATTGAGCAACTTGAAGATTTGAAGGCGTTATCTATTGATCAATTAACATACATAGCAGAGCAGCAAACAGCAAGACATCGCCTATATTCATTCGTACAAGGCGGAGCAACGGGTGCTGGGGGGGTATTATTATTAACAGCTGATTTTCCGGTTATGATCGCGTTAAATTTGAAAGCTGTTCAACTTATTGCAACATCATTTGGACATGATGTGAACAAGCCGTATGAAATGATGCTTGCGTTAAAGGTATTCCACGCAGCATTATTGCCGGCGAGACTTCAGCAATATGCATGGTACAATTTACTGAGAGAACTTGAGCAAAAAGATTCATTCTTTTATGAAGGAGACGAAGAGGTGTTAAAGCCAGCTTCTACTGAGGTTGTGTTAAAACAAATTTTGAAGACATTTTCGATTTATGCTCTTCGTCGTAAATTATTCCAAGGTATTCCGGTCATTGGAATGGCAATTGGGTCTACAGTGAACTATCGTTTAACAAGAAGCGTTACTGAATTTGCAAATAGATTTTATCAAGTGCGCCACATAGTCGAGAAGGAAAAAAGAGCATAAAAAAAGCGAGAGGCCGAGGCCTTTCGCTTTTTTAATTTGTTGCATGCTTTTTGGACATTGGAATAGATACTGGTTGCTTTTCTGCTTTCTTTTCTGCTTTTGGATAATAAATTAAATCCAATGTTTTTGCCTGTACGGCAATCGAAAGAATAGTAAAAGCAATTTCTGTCCAATTTAAATAATATAATGAAAGCGCAAGAACAATCGCGTCAAAGACGAAGAAAATTTGCCCAATTGTAAACCGAGTTCGTTTACTTAATATAATTGTTAAAATATCGTCTCCGCCGGTTGCACCGCCAAATCGCAATATAAAACCGAGTCCAATACCAGCTAACGCACCGCCAACTACTGCAGCTATAAATAAATTATTTGATAAATCGACCGTAAATGGAGAATAATTTTCCATAAAAGAATAAAATACTCCGAATGAAATCGAACCTAGGAATGAGTAGCCAACCATTTTTCTACCTAAAAATGAAGCACATAGTAAAATAATAGGGATATCCATTACTACAGTTGAAATGGATGGTGAAATATCATAAAAATTTTGGATAAATAGTGCAATACCTACAAAGCCACCTTCTGTTAAGTGGTTTTGGAAGTGAATGTGATATAGCGCTGCTGCTAAAATAAATGAACCGATTAAAACCATAAAAACTTCTTTAATAATTTGTCGACTTTGGATGTTCCTCATCGTTATTCCTTCTTTCCGTAGTTAGTAGTCCTTGTTGTGTTGTAAACTAACTACGAGCTCACATGTAGCTTTCAGTTAGTTTACGAAAAAAACTAACTACGCTATATGTCGCTGAAGAAATAACGAATAATCCTCTCGTCCATCAATTCTCCCTACCTTCGTTTTAGTTTAAGTCTTAAAACGACTAAACAAAACGTGGAGTAGGATTCTTCATTTAGCAATCCTGCTCTTCTTTGTTTTGTTTAGCTAGTAACAATTAAGTCCTAAACAAAACGCTATGTGTAAGAAGAGTCTTTTTTTTGCCAAATTATCCTTCGGGCAATCATAATTTCCCCACTCTCGTATTTTTTTCGCTAGACTAAAGTATCTGAGCTGAAAAATACGCTACGTGTATGATTCGTCAATACGATGCCACATGCTCCTTCGAGCGATCATGATATCAAAATCCCTTCCTTCAAGATTTATATTATTATATCATACTTTCAAAAAATGCATGCGGATGGAAACCGACAATAACCGGAGGGAATCTACAAAAAATGTTATGTTTAAATATTTTTGTAGAAAAGCCTAAGTTATTTCGTAGAACTGGACAACTTTTAGAAGTTTGTCCAATAAGTAAGAAAAGAAGGGTTTTTATTCAATTGTATTGTTCTCATCACTTTTATCTTTAAAAAATGCATCCCAGCTAATGATACTTAAAAAAGTTAAAGCGATAATAATGAAAGCTCGCATAAGTTTGAGACCTCCTTTTGTACATAGTATATGAATAATTTGTTTCGGAATGTGCCATTTTTTTACAAGCTCTAACTATTATGAGAGTATATTAATATAGATAGATGAAGGGGAGAATGGAGATATGCTAAAAGACATGTTTAAAAGAAAAGAATTAAAATGTGTTTCATGTCAGAAAAAGATTCAATATGAAGAAGAGCTAGTTGCTTTTGTAAAGTTGCCAAAAGAAAGAAGTATATTAGTTGGTCCGTTTGATGTGTGTTTGGCGAAAACAGCACAAGAAATATATTGTAAATCGTGTTACGACAAAAAAGCATGACCCAAAGTAATTGAGGGGCATGCTTTTTTCATTGGTGTGCTTTTCCCTCAGATACGTTTTGGGTTAGACGATACCAAAGCCAAAGATCATTAATAATTGAAGCAAGATCGGCAATTTCTGAATTAAGCCTACAGGAAATTTCGAAATTCTCTTCGTTATTTAAGCAATGTTGTTTTTGATTAATATGACGTTCAAGCTCTTGTATACGATCAGGTATTTTTCCGCGAACTTGCTCCCATTTTAATAAAATAGAATGCTGCGCTTGTTCAGAGATGTCTTCCCATTTTTCTTGTATGTTCGGCAATTCAATCCCTAGATGTTCATTGTATATAAAATACTTTTTCATAGAAACCCCTCCATTTTCCTGCCTCTATTTTACATAAAAAAAGAAAGAAATTCGACGAAATTGTTTGAAAAAAATTTATGGATTCCCCTTGATTCATTTTATGAAAGGTGTTAAAGTTTGGATTATTATAAGATAAAATGAATATTTATTCTTTAGGGGGATGCAAAATGGAGAAGAAAAAAGTTGTGTTAGCATATTCTGGAGGTCTTGATACTTCCGTTGCGATTAAATGGTTACAAGAAAAGAATTATGATATTATCGCGCTTTGCTTAGATCTAGGGGAAGGTAAAGACTTAGCGTTTGTAAAAGAAAAAGCACTTTCAGTAGGTGCAATTAAATCATATATGATTGATGTTCAAGAAGAATATGCGAATGAATATGCATTGATAGCGATGCAAGCTCACACGTTATACGAAGGGAAATATCCTCTTGTCTCTGCATTATCTCGTCCGCTTATTGCAAAAAAATTAGTAGAAATTGCAGAGCAGGAAGGCGCAAGTGCAGTTGCACATGGATGTACAGGGAAAGGGAATGACCAAGTTCGTTTTGAAGTTTCTATTCAAGCGTTGAATCCATATTTAGAAGTTATTGCGCCCGTACGTGAATGGAAATGGTCACGTGAAGAAGAAATTGCATATGCAAAAGAAAATGATATACCGATTCCAATTAATTTAGATAGCCCGTTTTCAATCGATCAAAACTTATGGGGACGCAGCAACGAATGTGGAATTTTAGAAGATCCATGGGCAGCGCCGCCAGAAGACGCATACGAGATGACGT